>WGCX01000296.1 GCA_015493575.1 Desulfobacteraceae bacterium
GCATAAAAAAGGGGGTGGGGGTGTTTATATTATCATTGGGGATTTCAAATGAATAAAGATCCAGAGTTAAAAATTCCAGCATTTGAGAACAGACGGACAGTTTTACATCATTTGGTGAAGGCTGGTTATAAAATTTCCCGGGCAAAGTTGTATAGAGATTTTAAAAGAGGATTAATCCGGATGGAAGCGGATGGGTCTGTTCTGGAAGCAGAGGCCCGTAATTATGCTTTAAATAATTTATCTAAAATCGATGGTAGCTTGGAAAACCCGGCAGATATCCAGGCTTTGAAAAATCAAAAAGAGGTTGAAAAATTAGATGAACAAATAGCAAAGCTCAGATTCGATCGGGAAAAAGAGCAAGGGAAATATATACTGCGTGATGAATTTGAATCTGAACTGGCAGCCCGGGCAGTGGTATTGGATACTGGGTTTCGGCATAAATTTAATATAAAGGCAAGGGAATGGATCGCCCTGGTGGGTGGAAAACCGGAAAAAGCAGCGGAGTTTTTACAGGCATTAAATGATGCCCTGGATGAGCAGCTAACCAGTTATGCTGCAACGCGCACATTTCAGGTGATGTTTGAGGATGAATAGTTTTCAAAGAGATATGAATCAGCTTTTTAAAGATGAAAAAGAAATAAGAATTCGGCGGCCGGTGTGGTGCTCTGATGATCTGTGGCAGGTGCTTGCCGGTAGAATGGATCTTGGGCGGCTTAAGGTTGTGTTTTCTTTTTACCGGGCAGAAAAAAAGGTTTTTCGCAAAAGAAAACCCATCAAGGTCAGTGAATGGTCCGAGAAACACAGGGTTCTGACGATGTCTGTTTTGCCGGGGTTGTGGCACAATGACGTAACACCCTATCTCGCTGGAGTGATGGACGCGGCCGGACGGCCTTTTGTCAGGGAAATTAATTTGTGCAAAACGCCACAGACCGGAGGCTCCGAAGCTGTGCATAATTTTGTGGGGTATTGTATTGACCGTGCACCCGGGCCGGTGCTGTATGTATATCCGGATGAAAAGACAGCCGGCGAAAACTCAAAGGACAGAGTTCTTCCCATGATTCAGGCAAGCCCCAGGCTGCGGTCGTATTTTACCCGTGCGGAAAAAGATAAAAGTTCGTTCCGGATTAATCTGCAGCATATGATTATTTATTTTGGATGGGGCAGGAGTGTGGCATCCATTGCAAATAAGCCGGTGAGGTATGCAATCGCCGATGAAGTTGACAAGCCAGGCTTTGATCCGGGAAAAAAAGAAACAGGTCCGCTGGAATTAATTGATAAACGCCTGACCACATTTCGGAATATATCAAAATTTTTCCGCATCTCCACTCCCACGGTGGAATCCGGTAATATCTGGCGTGAACTCAATAGTTCCGATGTGATTTTTGATTATTATGTCCATTGTCCATTGTGTGGAATGCTGCAGCTCATGGATTTCAAGGGCATCAAATGGGACGGCGGTTCTGATGCCGATCCAAAGGAAATCAAGAATAAAAATCTTGCCTGGTATGAATGTAAGCACTGTAATGGCAGATGGGATGAGGATATACGGAACCGGGCTGTGCGAAAAGGGCTCTGGATGGTCCGGGGTAAAAAAATATCTCTTGATACATGGCTTGAAAAATCAAGGCCGATGAGTATCGGTTTTCATATCCCGTCCTGGATCTCTTATTTTGTCAGTTTTGGTGAGATTGCATCAGCTTTTTTACTTGGCTTGGATGATCCGGTTAAGCTTCAGGATTTTTTAAATTCATATTGTGCGCTGCCCTGGAAAGACATCGTGGTGAAGCAGGACGAAACACAGATCCTGGCACACAAAAACCATCTGCCGTCCGGAGTGGTGCCAAAGAATGCCGCTGCCCTGACCTGTGGGATTGATGTACAGAAATATGGATTCTGGTTTGTGGTGAGATCGTGGACACCGGATCTGTCAAGTCATCTTGTTCAATATGGATATGTTACCACCTGGTCGGATATTGAAACTCTTGTTTTTAACACCCGGTACCAGGTGGAGGGCAAAGATCCGGGTGTTACCATGGGGATCTGGCGGTGCGGTATTGATTCCGGCGGTGGAAAAGATTCCGGAGATGACTGGACAAAGACAGAGGAGGTTTATGACTGGGTCCGGAAAAACGGCCGGGGAGTTGTGTTTGCCACCAAGGGTGCATCAAGACCCCAGGTGAAAAAAGTCAATCCAAGGGTTATTGATAAGATGGCAAGGGGCAATCGGGTGATCCTGGGCGGGCTGGTGCTCTTTTTCTTAGATGTTAACCAGCTGAAAGATCTATTTCACTGGCGCTTGAGCCGGGAGTCAGGAAAATCACAGGCCATGACATTAAATGCAGATACCGGGGTGGATTATGCCCGGCAGATTCTGGCCGAGCGGAAGGAAAAAGACCGTACCGGAAAATCAGAATGGGTACAAATTCGGCGGGACAATCACCTTCTCGATTGTGAAAATATTGCAGCTGCCTGTGCTGATCCGGAATGGGCACCGTCTCTTTCTTTTATGATTAAAGAGAATCTGAAGAAAAACAAAAAGCGTAAAGTCATAAACAGGGGTGTCAATTAATGTTTAAAAGCGGCCTGCTTGATGGAAAGGATGAAATCAGGGAGTTTCTTAACGGTGCCGGAGATAAAAAACTTAAGAAATACCTTGAAGCAGGTATGCCTGTACTGATTGAGGAAGGCCGCTGGCTCGCCCATAAAGATAATATCGAAGATTTTTTCAGAAAATATACAAGAAAACGCGTTACAAACATTCCGGAATGATTCCCTCCTCCCCCATGAGGCCCATGAGCTTGAGTGCAATCGTTTTTTTCAGCCTTTCACTTGATTTATTTTGATTTATTTTAAAAGAACGAAAGTTTCTTTCACAGGTCATTTTTTTGTTGTTTTTGTCTTTGTCAAGAACTTTAACACCTTCTTTACCCCTACTTTATACCTACTTAACACCTTCTTTTGACGTCTTTTACATTTTCTTTAAAAAACCGGGGTATAATAAAAATAAAAATTTTAACCCTTTAAAACCAGGTTATCGGTTATTGAATGACCGGGTTTAACCAGGTGCAACCAGGTTTAACCGGATGCAGTTGGATGTAACCGGATGCAGACGGATGCAGCCGGGAGCAGCCGGGGACCGGAAAAAACAAAAAATCAGAGGATTTATAAGGCAGATATGGCAGGAATCACACTTTCACAGGCTGAGGATATGTTAGCCGAGTCCATTGCGGCACGATCTGCAATCCTTAACAGCCAGGAGTATTCCACCGGGAATAAAAGGCTTGTCAGGGCACAGCTTGACCAGGTCAATAAAGATATTGTGTACTGGAACAGGCAGATTTCAAAACTTTCAAGAAACGGCGGCATCAGAATCACAGGAGCAGGTCCATGCTGACACAACGGAATTCACTGAAACAACGGAAAATACCGGCACAACGGAATTCACCGGCACAACAAAATTCACTGGTACAACAGAATTTCATAGATAAAACCATCGGTTATTTTTCGCCTGTGACTGCTGCAAAGCGCATGCGTGCCCGGGCAGCCATGGAGCTGTTTAATTCGTATAACGGAGCAAGTAAAAAACGGCGCAGTCTGAAACAATGGTTCACAAAGGGCAATGATGCAGATACTGACATTCTTGATGATCTTCCCACCCTGCGTGACCGTTCCAGGGATCTTTGCAGAAACAATCCCCTTGCCGGCGGGGCGCTGAAAACCAAACTGACACATGTTGTCGGTACAGGATTCAGGCTGCAGGCACGAATTGACAGAACTGTTTTAAACCTGACAGATGAAGAGGCAGACAAAATAGAAGCCGCCATTCAGCGTGAATGGCGTTTGTTTTTCGATTCCAAGGAATGTGATATTGCCCGGACACTCACCGGCACAGCCTTGACCAGGATGGCATATCACCAGGCAAAAGAAAATGGTGACGTTTTTATTCTTTTGCCGCGGAAAAAAATAAAGGGCGTGGTCTATGATCTGAAATTACAGATAATTGAAGCTGACAGAGTATGCAATAAAGATAATGCCCAGGATACTTCTCTGCTTGCAGGCGGCATAAAAAAAGATAAATTCGGTGCTCCTGTTGAATATCATATCTTAAAAACTCATCCGGGAAGTCTGTCAAAAGCCGCAGTACAGGAAAAATGGCAGGTAAGAAAAGCGTTTGGGGAAAAAACAGGATTAAGGAACGTTATTCATCTGTATAATCCAACCAGGCCAGGCCAGAGCCGCGGGGTTCCTGATCTCTCCAATGTGATTGAACTTTTCAAACAATTGGGCAGGTATTCTGAGGCTGAAATCATGGCAGCTGTTGTATCCGGGATGTTCACGGTGTTTATTGAAACAGAAACCGGTGCCGGCGGGTTTGATTATTCCAACCTTGGCGATGAAACCGGCAGCAGCGGTGATGATAAGGATTATAAACTTGGCAACGGGCTTATGGTTGAGCTTGCTGCCGGTGAAAAAATTCACGATTCAAATCCCGGCCGTCCCAATGCCAGTTTTGATGCTTTTGTGCTTGCAATCCTGCGTCAGATCGGAGTCGGCCTTGAAATTCCTTTTGAAATTCTGATCAAACACTTTACGCGGTCATATTCAGCAGCCCGTGCGTCACTCCTTGAATTCTGGAAATATGTTCTCACCGAGCGGCTCTGGCTTACTGAAAATTTTGTAAAGCCGGTATATGAAATCTGGATGTGGGAAGCTGTTGCAAAGGGCAGGATCTCTGCTCCCGGTTTTTTTGCAGATCCGGTCATCCGGGCCGCCTGGCTTGGAGCGCAGTTTGTAGGGCCTTCCAAAGGGCAGATTGACGAACTTAAAGAAGTTAACGCTGCCCGGGCAAGGCTTGAAGCACGCCTTACAACCCTTGAACAGGAAACAGCGGCAATGAATGGCGGAGACTGGGAAAAAAATCATATTCAGCAGGTAAAAGAACGTAAAAAACAATTGGCAGATGGTCTGATTGAAAAGCAGACACCAGACAAAGGAAAATAACAATGGAAATACAACTTGATAACGCAAAATGTACAAAACTGTCATGGCTTGCACCTGTGCAGCTGAAAAAAGAAAAAGATGCAGGGACAAAAGCAGTTAGTGAGGATTTCCTTATTGAGGCTTACACCGGCATACCTGTGGAAAGGTGGTGGGGAACCCTGGCAATTGATGTTTCAGGAATAAAGGCAAAAAATCAGATTCCGATTTTACTCAATCATGATCCCGGCCAGATAGTCGGGTATTCAACAAAAACATACAAAGATAAATCGTTTTTTGTTTCAGGGCTTTTTTCTGAAATAACCGATGATGGTAAAAAAGTCAAAGGTCTTGCCGACGAAGGATTCCCGTGGCAGGCAAGCATCGGTGTGCAGCCGCTTAAAATCATGTCAATCGAAAAAGACGCTAAAGAAAAAGTAAACGGAAAAACAGTCAAAGGTCCTGCTGAGATATGGCTTGAATCTGAAGTTTTTGAAACCTCGTTTGTGCCCCTTGGTGCGGACGGTAATACATCTGTTTCAACATTTTCAAAATTTGAGGAGGTTGAGCAGGATAAAGAAAAAGAGGAAAAACTTATGAAAATTACACTTGAAAAACTGGAAAAAGAGGCGCCTGATCTTCTTGCACAGATCAGGAGCAAGGCTGAAGAAAAAGGGCTTGAACAAGGGATTGAAACGGAAAACAAAAGAATACAGGATGTTTTAAGCCTGTCAATTCCGGGTCATGAAAAACTGATCAGTGAGCTTGCCTTTGATAAAAAAACAGAAAAAGCCGAGGCTGCTGTACAGGTACTTGCTGCAGAAAAAAGAATTTTAACCCGTAAACAGGAAGAGCTGGATAAGGATGGTGAACATCCTGTTACACCTTCCAGTGATACTGATAACCATTCATCTGACAAAAAAACTCCTGCCACAAAAGAGGAGTTTGATGCAAATGAAAAGCTTAAAAAGGAATTTGGTGATTTTGAAACCTTCCTGGCCTACCAGAAGTCCGTTGACCAGGGCCTTGTAAAAACAACAAAAAGATCGGTCTGAAACCTTTAACGTTATCCGGGCTGCGTCGTATTGAATGCAGTTCAGATCCGCCCCATGGCGGTTATAAAAACAATATTAAAGCAGGAGTAAAAACTTATGAGTACACTGACAACAGACACTCCCAGGACATATGAGCTGGGAGACAGGAACGAATACCCGGTGGCTGCATCGACAATCATTTATGAGGGCGCCGCAGTGGGTGAAAACGGTTCAGGTTATGCACGTCCGCTTGTTGCAGGAGATACTTTCCTTGGATTTGCAGAGGCCAGGGCAGATAATTCAGCAGGAGCAGCCGGTGCGGTGAATGTCCGTGTCATTGACAAAGGTAAAATCAAAGCTGACATCAGCGGCCTTGCAATCACGGCAAATGATCATCCTCCGGTGTATATGTCCGATGACAACACCTTCACATTAACTTCAACAGGTAACAGCCTCATCGGGTATGTTGCAAGATGGGTTGAAACAGGTGTCGGTATCGTGGAGTTTTGTGTAGCATTGGTTAGTGCAGCAGCTGGTTAATGCGGCACTACAGGCTTAATCAATAATAATTTTAATAAAATAATTTATTTTAATTTTTTCAAGATAAAGGAATATCAAAAATGGATAAAATAACAGAACGTCAGATTATCGGCTCATTTTATAAAACGTTGAGCCAGAATAACGGCGCTGCCTGGATTGATCAGGTGTCCAATTATTTTACATCTGATCAGAAGTCGGAAGAATACGCCTGGATCGGGCAGAGTCCGGTCATGCGTGAATGGATAGGCGGCAGAAACGCAAAAGGTTTTAAAGAAAACAACCTGACCATTGCAAATAAGCATTTTGAAGCCACAATTGATTTTCTTGTAAAAGATTTGCGCCGGGACAAAACCGGCCAGATCCTGACAAGGATAAATGAACTTGCCCGCAGAACAAATGCTCACTGGGCATCTCTTCTTTCAATCCTGATCCTGAATGCTGAAGCAACGCCATGTTACGACGGCCAGTATTTCTTTGATACAGATCATGAGGAAGGAAAATCAGGCCAGCAGTCCAATGACATATCCGTTGATATTTCAGCGCTTCCGGCTGCAGTACACGGCACACCGGCGGCACCGTCTGTTCCTGAATTTCAGGGGGCAATAGCATCTGGTATCCAGCAGATCGTTTCCTTTGTGGATGACCAGAACGAGCCCATGAATGAGGATGCAAGTGCTTTTATGGTAATGGTCCCTGTTTCCCTTATGAATGTCGCCATGCAGGCAGTTGCAACACCTGTCCAGGTTGCGGAATCCCAGACTGCACTCCAGGCCATGAAATCAAATTTCAGTATTTCCGTTGTAACAAATGCCAGGCTTTCCTCCTGGACAGATAAGTTCGCTTTATTCAGAACGGATTCAGCGATCAAATCTTTCATCCGCCAGGAAGAAACAGGGGTGTCCCTTAAAGTGAAGGGTGCCGGATCTGAATATGAATTTGACAATGATGCCCACCAGTACGGCGTGGATACCTGGAGGAATGTAGGGTACGGATACTGGCAGAACTCCTGTCTTATAAAGCTTACATAACGGTCATGGGGCAGATATGAACTTCGTTACTGTGCCCCTCTTTTACAACCCTTGCATAGGAAATTTGACATGAAAGAATATATTACGACCGACCGGATTAAACTTTTCCATGGCAGAATTGGCATGGATGATAAACAGGCGGCAAGACGGGAACATCAGGTAAGAAAAATTCCCGGGAGCAGAGATATTTTTGAAATTGTTTCACCTGTGTCTTTTAAACGCGGTGAAATCATCAGGCTTGCTGATCCCGATAAATTAATCCGGACCAAAGTTGAATTGATGAAGAAAGAGAAAGATCCGGATACAGGATCAGACGGCATGGACGATGCCATGGAAGATTACATCATTGCAGCAGAGCAGGCAGTTAAGGCAGGGCGTGTTACAGAATCCGGTGCACCAAAAGTGCGGGCAATGGAAGAGATACTCAATTGTGATATCACAACAGAAGACCGGGATGCAGCCTGGGCGGCATTAAAGGCTTTAAACGATAATAGCGGAGATCATTGATCATGCCGCTTGCAGACCGGATACAGACAGATCTTGAGACAGTATTTTTTAATACTGACGAGTTTGCCAAAACAGTTGACTACACCCATAAAAGCAGCGGCGTTGTAAAAACAATTAAGGCAATTGTCAATTACGGTGCTGCGAATGACGGTCTTCAGCACGGCCATGGATTTGAGTCTGACAGCTACACCGCAGTCCTTTTCTGTGAGCGTGATCTCAGACTTGATTTTACACACGGCAATACAAGGCAGTCTGCTTATGTGACGGTTATGTTGTCAGATATTCCGGACCCGGAATACCGGGATACAATTGAAATTGACGGGGTCACCTGGCGGGTTGCCGAGGTGTATGACCATGCTTAACAAGGAAAATAATCCTGTGGATAATATATCGTGTGATTTGATTATCAAAAAGCTTGATAAATTAGACGGAGAAATCGGAGGACTGAAAGAATCGATTAATTTGATTGCCGTGCAGTCAAACCAGATTGATAATCTCACATCCCAGGTTCATGCATTATGGAAAAAATATGACATAGCTTTTTCTCCCGAAGGTTTGGTTACGCAGATAATGAATTTTCAGGCAGCATGCCCCAAAGAAACCATAACCCGCAGGCTTAAAGAACTCTGGCTTGCATATGCCCTGCTTGCCAGTATTATTGTGGGCCTGCTTTTGAAAAAATTATAATGCTTGAAATTTATCTTGATAAACGGGGTGAAGCCGCAATTGAAAACATATCCGAAATGCTTGATGCTTTTCCGGACGATGCGGAACGTGCCGCAGCATCCGCCCTGAAATCAGAAGGGTTCCGCCTGAAAAAGCTGATTAAGGCCGCAATCAGAGCAGGCGGGACAAAGACTGAGACATGGGAAAAGCTCAACCCCCATACAGGTGTTATCTCCCGGGCGAAAAAAGGCTTTATCAAAAATTATAAAATGGTCTGGAAAGGCCAAAAAGGGAGCAAAAAGCGGGTCAGGCAGTATAAACGGGTGATGCTTTCAAAAAGGGCGAATCCCCTGACAAAACTTGGCAGTGCCGTGCGTTATAAATATGACCGGGATATGCATCTTGTAAGCATTGGTTTTATCCAGTCGGAAGGAGTGTCACAGAGCATGCTGAAACTTGCGGGTATGCATGCAAAGGGATTTGAAACACCTGTTACCCGTCGTATGCGTAAAATGATGTTTGCCCTGGGCTTTCCACTTAAAAAAACAACCACTGTGCTCAAAACTCCTGCAAGACCTGTAATCCAATGGATATTTGAGCAGGAGGCAGAAGATATCCCGAAAAATCTTGAAATCAAATTTTTCAAAGCCATGGAACGATATCGGAGTTAAAATCGGAGTGAAAAAAAATGACAAGTGCAGAACTGCTTGAGAAAATAAAAAACACCTTTGCAGCAGATGAGATTTTAACGTCCTGGTGTCAGCAGACCTTTGGCAGGCCCCAGACCGTTTTTATTGATATAGACGAAAACAATCCCCCTGATCCCGAATCCGATTACCCGGTGATTGCAGTAACGGATATCCGCGAGGTACGCGGCGATTCATCACGTGAAATAATGTATGAGCTGGAATTCGGAGTGGGTGTTGTTCAGGAGGAAATTGAAATTAACGGCAATGCAAAGACAATGAAAGGTTTTGTTCAGGCGGAGTCTTTGCGGGAATTGGCGGAAGATGCCCTGTACCGTGCGAAAATTGCAGATTCATCAAGCAGGAGTGAAACCGGCTCCGTGAGTTGTTTTCCGTTATTTATAAGCGGCACAACAATCAATTTTAAACAACTAAGAACCAACCGGCGCGGACTGCCGGGATAAAAAAAACAAAGGACAAAAATCATGAACAGATTATCATCAAGTGCAGACAATATCAGGTACAACGGCACAGGCAGATGTTATGCCGGAGCCGTGGGCGGGTCATCCTTTGACGAACTTGGGGACCTTGATAAGCTTTCTTTTAACCTCACCGTATCAACTGACAAGCTCAAAACAAACAGGAATGCTGCAAAGGCAACAATTCTTGAAGTGGAAAAGGAACGCGAGGCTTCATTGAGTTTCGGGCTTCGGGAAATGACAAACAATAACCTTAAAATGGCTCTGCTTGCAGGTGATTTCAATGCCGCAAATCAGGCTGCAGGCAATCAGTACCAGCAGGCTCTGGCATTTGTGGATGACCTGTATATTGAGCTCGGGGCCTTGAATGTTTTTTCAACAAAGCTTCCCGGCGTAATAACAGGTACTTTGGCAGCGGGCGACACCGTAACCGGTAAAACATCATCTGCAACGGGAAAAATTGCTTTTGTCGGATCAGGATTTATAGAGCTTGTCAATGTATCCGGAACTTTTCAGGCAGGAGAACAGGTCTATAAAACACAGGATACAGATTATATCACCCCTTCCGGGATTGAAAAAAATCAGGATGTAATAGTCACCGATGCTGCAGGCTCAGTAAGAAGACAGCAGGGAACCGATTATTCCCTTGACCCTGATTACGGATATTTCAGGAAACTTTCCGCAGGCAATATGGAAGCAACCGATGTGGTATCATACGACAGTGAAGCTGTTGAAAAAAGTTATATCCATAGCATGTCAGCATCAAGTGTGCAGAAAAAACTGATCTTTGTTTCAGATAAAAAGGATCATGGTCCGCGCCAGCGCTGGATCTTCCATAAGGTTCAGATCAATTTGTCCGGAGATTTTCCCCTTATCGGTGCAGGTGCTGCCACACTCAATGTTAAAGGCACGGTGCTTGCCGATACAACTCAGCCCGCCGGCCAGGAGTATTTTAAGACGGAAATTATAGGCTGAATTGAAAGTTGAGAATTGAAAATTGAAAATTGAAAATTTGTCTGCCTGCCCCCGGCAATGCCGGGACAGGCAGACAAACTGACAGGGAGCTGTAATGCAGAGAAAAAAAACAATTGTGATCAATGATATCGACATAACGGTAACAGAGCTCAGTGTTGCCCAGGTCAGGGATTATATGGACGATAAACCGGAACAAGCCCCGGTAAGCATCATTGACCTTCTTTTCCCGGACAGCCTGCCGGGGCGGGTCATTGCGGAAAGCACCGGTCTTTCAGTTAAAAAACTGGAAGATGATTTTTCACCCTCGGAGCTGAAAAAAATTGTGGAGGCGGTTGAAAGCCTGAACCCTTTTTTTGTAAACATGATGAAACGGCTATCGGAGATGGGCAGGGAAATCATAGCACAAAAGACCTTGACGCCGTCTGCTGCAGGCTGATCATGCTTGGGCACCAAAAGGTGTTTGAATACGGCTGGAGCCTGTTTTTAACCGCACTTGACGAGGCGGTTAAGGTTAATAACGCCGGCCAAGGGTAATAAACAGGGCAATAATTCCGAACAGGACCGCAATAAACCAGAAAGCCATGGTGAAATTAACAATCCATTGTATCACAAAACCGGAAAGAGCCTCTGCATACTTTGGAGGAAAAAAGAGTTCCAGGATAACACTGATAACCATGTAAGCAAGGAAAGCAATGGATGCACAGGCTGCTGCAATCTCTTTTTTTGTAGATTTTCGTGTTGGTTTCATGGGGTTAAATATAAAATAATTTAACAGGGCTGTCAAAAAAAAATGAGCAATAATATTGATATAAAAATCAAGGCCGCAACAACCGGTGCTGATGATGTAAACTCCTTAAAAAAGCAGATTGAGGACCTGGGGAATATCAAAGCATTTACAAAGCTCAAAAAAGAGGTTCGGGACAGTAAAACGGCGTGGCAGGCGGCAACAAAAGAAGTTGCAGTGCTTGCAAAAAAGATGCAGTCTGCCGGTACACCCACCAGAAAACTTGCAAATGAGTTCAAAGCGGCAAAAAAACAGGCAGCAGCCCTGAAAAACACCTTCCTTAACAACCAGAATCAGCTTCATTCCCTGCGCACATCATTACAGTCCGCAGGAGTTGATACAGGCAAATTAAGAAAAGAATACCGGAAATTACAGAAGCAGATATCAGATAAGACCGGGATCAATGCTGCAAAAAAACTGCTTGATGTGCGTTCATTCAAAGATATTGAGCAGGAGATCAAACGGACAAAACAGGCCTATAAGCTCTTAAAAAAATCCGGTAAGCTCGGTATGGCCGAGCTTTACAAAGCGGAATTGCAGCTGAAGAGAAAAACCGGAGAGCTAAAAGAGCAGACAAACGGCTGGGCAAAATCACTTGCAGATGCGAGAGCAGGCCTTGGCGCTCTTGCAGGGCTCGGATATGCCACGGTTAAAGCTTTTTCGGGATACAGCGAGTTTTCACAGAAAATGGCTGAGGTTAATACCCTGCTTGATATTTCAGGACCAAAGTTCAGGAACCTTTCCAATGAGGTTCTTAACCTGTCCACAAAAGTTCCCCAGTCCGCTTCACAGCTTGCCGCTGCCGAATACGATATCATATCGGCAGGTGTGAAATTGTCAGATTCCACACGGGTGCTGGAATCATCGTCAAAGGCAGCTGTGGCAGGTGTTACAGACACCAAAACAGCGGTAAATATCGGATTGGGGGTAATAAACGCCTATGGCAGATCCATTGACGATCTTGACAATGTATATGATATCCTGTTTAAGACCGTGAAAAAAGGTGTTACAACTTTCCCTGAGTTATCTCAATCCCTTGGTGATGTGCTTCCATCCGCACGTGCTGCCCATGTGCAGTTCAAAGATGTTGCCGCGGCAATTGCCACCATGACCAAAGCCGGGATTAAAACGCCGCAGGCGGCAACCGATCTTAAAGGCGCAATCAACTCCATGGCAGCCCCTGCCCCTGAAGCAAAGAAAAAATTTGAAGCGCTTGGCATCACCTGGAAGGGTCTTATTCCAACCCTTGAGGCGATTAAAGCAAAATCTCTGTCAATAGACCAGATGCGAAAACTTATCCCCGATGTGGAAGCCCGTACAGGAGTGCTTGCCCTTATGCAGAATATGGACGGCCTGAAAAACACAACAGATGAGATGGTACACTCTGCCGGGGCGATGCAGAAAGCGTTCAATAAAATGAAGGACACGCCGGAAAATCAGATTAAGCTGTTTAAAAATGAAATCTCAAGGCTTGGCATAAAGCTTGGCGGGCTTGTCTCTGCGGGTCTGCTGCCGGCAGTCAAAGCAGCAAGGGTGTTTGTTGAAACCATTGGCAAAGCTGATCCCGTAACCAAGACTCTTACTGCAGTCCTGGCAGGAGCAGGTCCGGCATTTCTAATCTGGGAATTAGGGCTTTCAAAAATTGTGCTGGGATTAAAAGGTGCTGCAATCCAGGCCGCAGCCTCTGCAAAGGGTCTGCTTGCCTTTCAAACAACATCGGCTGCCGCAGGCCTTGTATTAAAAACAGCCTTTGCCGGGACTGTAATTTATACGGGCATTCAGCTTGCAAAACTTGCAAAGGCAGTTTACGGATGGCGGACTGCTGTAAATGATGCAAAAAAAGCCCAGGATAATCTTTATAATTCCTCGGACAGGATAATGAAAAAGTTCAAAGAGTTCAAAGACCTGAAACTGCCCGACGACATAACCGGCAAAGCCCCGAAAGAGCTTGAAACCTTCCGCAAGGATCTTTTAAAAACAAAGGCATACTGGATTGCACTCCAGGCAAAATTATTTGAAAAATCAAAGGAAACCACTGTACTTGGTCATGCCACAAAAGAAGCCACACAAGCCAAAAAGGAACTGAAGAAAGTTAATAAACGGCTTGCCGAAGTGAATCGTGATCTGAAAAAAGTCGGGAAAAAGGCGGTTTCTGCAGGCACAGATATGCAGAAACCTGCCAAAGCTGTCCGGGCAACAACAGAACAGCTTGATGCTTTTGAAAAACAGGCAGAACAGGCCTACAAAAATGCAAAGGCGGAAGCTAAGAAATATGCGGACAAAGTCATTGGCTATGAAGAAAAAATAAAGTATGCAAAAATGTCCACAGCTGACAAGATCAGGGCGCTTGGCAGAAAAGGTTTGTCAGAAGAGGCGCAGTGGAACGATAAAAGACTTGAGGCGGATCAGAAACTTTTTGAAGCAAAAGAGGCTCTTAAAAAAGGAGACTTTAAACTTGCCGAAAAACTATCAAAGGACTCGGAAAATCTATATGCGGACCTTGCCGTTAAAGTCACAGAAACAGACGAAAAAGGCAATACCATAGTTGTAAAATCTATTTCCACTACAAAAAAAATTGCACAACAGGGGGTGCTGGCAGTTGGCGATTTTACGCAGGATATGTATAAAAAACAACAGGATAGTGCTAAAAAGTCACAAAAAAAATGGGAGAAGACAGCATCCGGAATAAAAAAACAATTAGATAAAATTGCACAGGATAAAACCAAGAATATCAAAATAAAAATTAAAGATTTAAAAGCTGCACAAGACAAGGTCAACGCCCTGATTAAAGATGAAACCAAACATATTCATATTGATGTTACAAAAGAAATTACCACGGTACAGAAAAAGCAGGCCGGCGGCGAAGTGCTGACAGCTTCCACAGGCTCTTTTGTGCCGAGAACAGGAAAACTTGCAGGCTACGGCGGCGGGGACAGAATACGTGCACTGCTGGAACCCGGAGAATGGATTATCCGGAAAGAAGCTGTGCAAAAATACGGCCATGATTTTATGGCCAGGCTGAATGCCGGACTTCTGCATTTCATCCCGGGATTTAAAACCGGAGGGCCGGTACAATACAGCAGGCAGGCAAAAACGGATTTTAAAAATTTTTATAAATGGTTAAATGATCATTATATAGATATGAAAAATCTTGTTTTTAACGCGGACACTTTTTTTCTGCACGGTCTTTTTTCCCCTCTTAAAAATATCGCCTGGACCACACAGGACACTGAACGGCCTGATATGGAAACCATGGGAAAATTAATCATAAGTTTCATGGAAGCAGTTAATCTTCCGCAGGTGTCATCTCCACTTACAGCCCAGCTTTTCGCCTATATGACGAAATTGGGACGTGATGCGGGTGTACCACGTTCCGCTTTTTTTTCACCCACCGGCGGCAATTTTCCAGCGTTTGCATCAGGGGGTAGAATTGCAGGTTACGGCGGCGGGGACAGAATCCTTGCCTTGTTAGAACCAGGGGAATGGATTATCCGGAAAGAAGCTGTGAAAAAATACGGCCATGATTTTATGACCAGGCTGAATGCCGGAATGGCGGGGCTTTTCCCTTTAAAAAGATTTGCATTTGGCGGAGGTGTTGATCTGCCTGACATCAATATGCTCCCGTCTCCATCTGTCGGGACAATTCCATCTGCCGGTGCTGAAATAAAGCATACCATTGATTTTAGAATCGGAAACAGGGCAATAGGACCTTTTGAAGGAAAAGAAACAAGTGTAAAATATCTTATCGCAGAATTAAGAAAGGCACAGGAGGTGTCATAAAAATATGACATTAGACGAAATAATACTTCCTGATGACCTGGAATGGGTTGATGAATTCGACTATTCCCCTGTAGTTCAGAACATGCAGTACGGCGTATCAGGATCATTGTTTATCCAGGAAAGTAAGAAACAGGCAGGACGGTTTATTACCCTTGCCGGAAGTGATGATATGGCATGGCTTAACAGAACGGAAGTTGTGGCTCTGCAGGCCAAAGCTGATACTGCAGATCTTGAGATGACTTTGACTTTATCCGATGGCCGCAGTTTTAATGTCAGGTTCAGACATGGTGAGAAAGCTGTGGAAGTGTCAGGTGTCAAAAGGTTTGATTCCTTAGATTCTTCGGCCTGGTTCCGCGTTACAGCCATAAGGCTGATTGAATGTTAATTTTTTTATCGGGAGTATCGGTTTATAATGGTTGATATAAATAAAGCAGATATAAAGTTAATGGCATCCCAACGGCTTGATGATACAGACCAGGGCGGAGGACAGATGACGGGCACAGAGGTTGTTGACGGGGCAGTTAATAATCTTTTTCCGGATATTTCACGTCTCGACAGGACTTATGGCAGGGTCTCCATGCGAAAGGCTTTTTTATCTGTCAGGACTCTTAACCGGGCTGTTTACTATGGATCACATGAGGTTATGACTCAGCAGGCAGCAGATCCGCTTGTAGGTGTATCTTTCTTTACCACTAAAGACTGGTTTGATACACGCAATGCCGCAAGAAACAGAATTGAGGCATATCTTGTTAAAGGTACTTTGTGGAATGCAGCTTTGTTTGGGGATGTGTATAAAGGGTCAAAAGCTTTAAAGTTTCAGCATTCCTCATCTGAAGCACCTCCGGAGATAGGGGATGTTCTTGTTCTTTTCTCTACTGTTGATTTGAATGGTACGGTTATTCCTGAGAGAGAGCAATTCGTCAGAGTGGTATCGGTTACTACGGATGCTAATCATCAATTCACTGATAATGGGGGGGCTGTTTATACAAAGGCTGTAACGGATATAGAAATTGGTTCTGCTTTGTTATACGATTTTAAAGGTGAAGGGGTAATAAAAACAAGTGATTATACTACTGCCAAAACTAAGATATATGATACTGTAGTTGCAGATTCGAGTAAGTATTATGGGGTGTCAACTCTTGCCGAGCCCATAGATAAAGATACTTTTCAATTAAGGGTTACAGACGTAAACACTCCCCTTGTACCTTCTGCTCAGTCACAGACTCCAATTACAGATGCCGGGGCAGGGACTGTAACAAGTCCTGTTATTTTTGGGTCACAACCAAGTACAGTAACCGGTACAATGTATCTTGCTGATACAGCACCGTTTAAGAGGTTTGTGGGAACTGCAGTAAAGCCGGGAAGTTTTTCCGCTCCCGGGGCTTCATTAACAGATAACGGGAAAGGAGATCTGGTACAAGATCCTGTGGGTGTGGTAGGGTCTATAGAATATAATACAGGTACTTTAAATTTTAATGTAAATCCCGGAGTTAGTTCCAGTTCTTATTCTTTTGATGCAGCAGTTGCTCCGGAACAGGTTGCCACAGCAGGGTCAATTGCTATTGATATTAATAACAGGGGGTTTGTTTATACTTTCAGGTGTGTTCCTTTACCTCAGCCTATCACTTTAAGGGTTGATTTCTTATCCGGGGGCAAATGGTACAGTATGTGGGATAAAGGTGGGGGTGAAATAAAAGGTACAGATTCCTCAATAGGTTCAGGTGCGATAAATTATTCAACAGGATCTTTGTCCGTAACTCTTGGGGCAATGCCTGATGTGGGGTCAAGTATTTTGTTTTTCTGGTCAGGTGCGGTTAAGTATAGGGATATGCCTGCTCAGGATGTGCCTTTTGTATATGATTTTACTCTCCAGGATACCGGGATAGCTCTTGGGACTTTTAATATGTCGTGGACACAGAGCTCAATACCTCATGTAATTACAGATAAGGATTCTGATGGTAAACTGTATTATGATACCAACACATTGTGTGGGTCTATAAATTACGCCACAGGAGAGGTTAAAATAGATACACTGCCTATAACTCCGCCTTATGGTACTAATTTTGATATTTCCTATGATAAAGGTGCTCCTATAGTTGAAACTTTTAAGCCTACGGATTTGAATTATACCAATGGGAATAATAAGGGGTTTTCTATTGATTTATCAAATACGGGTGCAATTATACCACATACTTTATCGGTGGAGTGGATTTCAAAACTTGTAGATTCAACATCTGAGTATACAGATGATAATAATGTTGAGAAAACAGGAAAGCTTACAAGAAAAACAGAAAAGTGGATAAGTACATATGCTACAACTTCTTTTGCAGATAAAAGGACATATAAATACAAAGATAACGGGGCAGGCACTTTTAAAGATGAAGATCCTACACATGCAGGTAACCCAGATGCCTTTGCTGCTATAATAGATTATGATCCAAACGGTAATATTAAGTTTTGTCCTAATTTTGATGAAACAGGTACTTTTGAAACTGATACGCAGGTTGATATAACTGATAGCTGGGTAAAGAATGGTGATCCTCAGAAGGCTTTTTCCACATCCTCAGAGTCAGAGACTTTTAATGATGATGTGGCGTATGAATATGATTTTAATGATGCAGAGTCTAAGGTTACAGTTTCTTATTATACAGATGCCGGTACGGATTCTGTAAATTACACCACAGGGTTAGATAAAAAGTTCCGGTTTGAAGCTGATGATTTTCTGTTTATGGAAGCTAATTCAGGGATCTTTAAAATAGGAGGTAAATGGTTAGTGGATCAGGAGGGGAAAGTTTATGGAAACATTAATTCCTCTGATGGGTCAGCAGAAGAGTTTGGGACAATAAATTATGAAACTAAAGAAGTTATTCTGACAAGTCTCGATTCTGTCTGTTCCTCGGAGGGTTCACAGATAGTAATGTCTCTTACTTCAGGGTTGGTTTCTGCAGGAATAGATAATTTATCGGCTATCTTTTTCAGGACTCCGGGTGCTCCTATAACTCCGGGGTCTTTTTCTCTCCAATGTGTTGTTTCCGATGGGACTCAGATCAATGCCACTTCTGATTTCTCAGGAAAGATTGAGGCTGTAGGTATTTATGGGCAGATAGATTTTCAAACAGGCATAGTTACTCTTACTTTTGGGGAGACTATTGTTGATGATGGTTCTTACACACATGAAGGATGGTATTCACCTGCGAATGTTTCAAATGGTAATGTGTGGCGACCGTGGTATGTGCAGGCATCCTCTATTAGATTTAATTGTGTTGTGGAATCGTATCTTCCGCTTGATGCTGATTTATTAGGGTTAGATCCTGTTAGGCTTCCATTGGATGGTAAAGTGCCTATTTTCAGGGATGGTGGGATATTGTTAATCCATAATACAAAACAGGAGCAGTTGCCGAACCCTGTAACAGCAGGATCAACTTATAACCTTTCAAGGGGTGATCTGTCTCTGATTGAGTTATATGATTCTGAAGGCACTTATGTTCCGGAGACAGATATTTACACTTATGATCTTGCTGCCGGAACAGTCACAATGAATGATCCTCTTGATGTATCAGCATATGTTCAGCCTTTGGTTGCCTTGAACAGGATAGAGGATATGGTACTTGCTTCTGATGTTCAGATTACCGGATATATTAATGTTATATCTCCGATAACTCATGATTATACAGCAGGGGATACTTTAGTTTCAAGTGTACTTCCTTCCGGGGATCTGCAGGCAAGGATTTATAATGAGTTTACTCAGGATTCGTGGAAAGATGAATGGCTTGATAATTTGTCGAACGGTACAAATCATACTCTTGCAAAATACGATCTTGTTAATTATCCCATTGCTTTGAATAATGAAAGCGCTGTGCAGGAGAGGTTTGCTTGTATTTTTACGGCTGCCGATACTTTTGAACTGGTGGGGGAACATCTCGGGGTTATTATAGAGGCTCAATCAACAAGTTTAGATTGTGCTCCAATTAATCCGGCAACGGGACAGCCTTATTTCACAATGGATAAAAATGGCTGGGGTTCGGGCTGGTCTGCGGGGGATGTGTTCAGGTTTAATTCTGCGGGGGCAAATTATCCATTATGGTTTATAAGGACAACTCTTCAAGGCCCCGCAACAGAGAACAGTGATTTTTATACTGTGCAACTTAGAGGCGACTCTTCATAAGAAAGGAATATATTCTATGACAGCTCCGATATATTTAAACTCAGAGGATGATAGTGCTCCGGTTATAAGCCCTGCAACTCTTGGCACAATGGTTGATTTTTTTCAGGCTGTGCTGGTGGATGGCTATGGGACTAAAGCAGGTCTTGGCTGGACTATGCCATATAAGAATACTGCCGGGACAATAGCTTGTTTTAAAAATGATGCCGGGTGGTATTTTCAGGTGGATAA
>WGCX01000297.1 GCA_015493575.1 Desulfobacteraceae bacterium
TGACAAAAAAAAACAACTCTATTAGTAAGGTTACTATTTTTATATATTAAAATATTGTATAAATGTCTGAAACGGCATTTATTGTGGTTAATACTTAAAGAAGGAGACTTGGTTCTATGTCTAAATTAGTTGCACCCCATGGTGGTAAGGGGCTGGTATGCTGTAAACTTGAAGGTGCTGAGCTTGATGCTGAAAAGAAAAAAGCAGAAGGTCTGAAAAAAATTGAGATCAGTTCGCAGGTAAAGGGCGATTTGATCATGATGGGTATTGGTGGTTTCAGCCCGCTTGATGGTTTCATGACAAAATCTGACTGGAAAGGTGTTTGTGAAGATTTTCTGCTTGCAGACGGCACTTTCTGGCCTGTGCCTGTTATGCTTGATGCTGCAAAGGCAGATGCAGATGCAATCAATGAAGGTGATGAGATTGCACTTGAGAGAAATGGTGAGGTTTATGCCACCATGAAGGTCGCAGAAAAATTTGCCATGACGGAAGATGATAAAAAATGGGAATGTGAAAAGGTTTACAAGGGTCACGGCGAAGAATCTGCAGATGACAAGTTCTGGGAAATAGCCCTTGAAGATCATCCGGGCGTTAAAATGGTTATGGCAAGAAAAGAGTTCTGCCTTGCAGGGCCTGTAAAGGTTCTTTCAGAAGGCGAATTCCCTGAAAAATTCAAGGGCGTTTATCTTACACCAAAAGAAACAAGAGCTATTTTTGATGAAAGGGGATGGGCAGATGTTGCATCCATGCAGCTTAGAAATCCAATGCACAGATCCCATGAATATCTCTGCAAAATAGCCATAGAAGTTTGTGATGGCGTTCTTATTCATTCTCTTATCGGTAACCTTAAACCAGGTGATATTCCTGCAGATGTACGTATTAAGTGCATAGACACCCTTGTAAAGGGCTATTTTGACGAAAGGAATGTAGTTCAGGGTGGATATCCTCTTGACATGCGTTATGCAGGTCCGAGAGAGGCACTGCTCCATGCAACATTCCGTCAGAACTACGGTGTAAACAGGATGATCATTGGACGTGACCATGCCGGTGTTGGTGATTTCTATACATTATTTGAGGCCCAGGAAATTTTTGATAAAATACCAGCCCCTGCTGAGCCCGGAAAAGCTCTTCTCTGCACACCGTTGAAGATCGACTGGACATTCTACTGCTTTAAATGTGACGGTATGGCATCCATGAGAACCTGCCCACACAAAAAAGAAGACAGAGTTATCCTTTCAGGAACAAAGCTTCGTAAGGCTCTGTCCGAGGGATCTGAAATTCCCGATCACTTTGGTCGTGAGGAAGTTCTTGATATTTTGCGTGAGTACTATTCAACTCTTACGGAAAAAGTTGAAATTAAGATGCAGAGTGCCGCATCGGGTGAGAATATGTAATAGAATCTGCATTTTAATTGGCAGTTTTCTTATATTATCTAAGGGGGATTATTTCTTTTGTTTCTAAGAATATCCCCCTTTTTTATCCATAACAGCTCATAATTTAAAACTATTATTACAATCTATTGTAAATAGAATATACGCCATGTTAACTCTAAAGCGGACGATGCCCGCAACCCATGTGTCTGCCTCAATTTTTTGTTTTTATTGCAGAAAGTCAGGGGTAAGGCACTAATATGATATTTGTTTATCAGATACATAAGCAATGTCAGGAAACAAATAATTCTGTAATTTTGATATAACGGCCATGAGGCCGAGCTGAACTACGCTACTTTTCCTCACAACAAACATAAAAAGAGCATCAGTTACTCTGTGAAAAATGAGCTCTTTCTTATAAAAACTGCCATGAAGCAGATTTGCTAAAAAAATTAACAGGAAATTCACATATAATGCTGATAAAACCCAAAATGCGTGACAAAGAGACTCTGAATACAATTGTTAAACTGATTAATGAAGGAATTGATAAATTTGCCGTTATTATGCGCCATTCAGACAGATATTTCAGCACAAAAGCGTCGATGGAGCCATTTATGGGGCTTACCGAAAAAGGAAAGGATTATGCATTATCCCTTGGCGAAGCCCTTCCTCTAAAGCCCTGGCCGAAATTTTTTTCCAGTTATTTTGGAAGATGCATTGAAACGGCTTGTATCATTGACAAGGGTTACAGTAAAAGATACGGCAGGTTTAACGGGCACAATGTTTTAAATGGTGACCTGTCACCATTTTACATAAAAAATATCGAAAATGCTCTGAAATTGGTCAATGAAACGGGAAGTCCCGGGTTTTTGCGCAGATGGTTTAACAGAGAGATCTCTGAAAAAACAATGGAAAATCCTGAAAAAACCGCAGATACCATAGCAGATTTTTTAAAAAACAGACTCAAAGAATTAAAAAGAGGAGAAATAGCAATCTGCGTTTCCCATGACTGGAATTTATTTCCATTAAAGGAATATAAACTCGGGCTTAAACATGAGGACTTCGGGGCGGTGGGCTTTCTTGAAAGCATCATTGTCTTTGAAGATAAAGGTGATTATTATATTACCAATTACCAGAAGGAACCTGTAATTTTAACTTAAAAAAGCGTCAGGACAAACATTTGTATAATCAAAAGTTTTTGTCCATGCGCTATGGGAGGTAAACCATGGGGGCAACAAAAATCACAGTGCTATGTGAGAACAGGGCAGGAGGATTATTTGGTATCACAGGAGAACATGGATTTGCAGCTTTGATAGAGAAGGACGGAGAAAAACTTCTCATGGACACGGGGCAGGGCATGACCATACAGGGAAATGCAACAGCTTTGGGAATTGATCTGACAAGTATCAATAAAATATCTTTAAGCCACGGTCATTATGACCACACCGGGGGGCTTCCCTTTGTTCTATATCCGCCCAGAAACGTTGAAATAATTGCCCATCCCGATATATTTGACCGGAAATATGTTGAACTTGACTCTCCCGGAGGGAAACAGCGGCATTTTATCGGAATTAAATTTACAAGGGAATTTCTTGAATCAGGGCTTGGTGCTAAATTTTCCTTTAAAAAAGAATACGAAGAAATTTCACCTGGAATTTTCTTTTCAGGGGAGGTTCCAAAACTCACTGAATTTGAAACTTCCGATCCAATGCTCAAGGCAAGAAGAGGAGATGATTTTATTGATGATCCCCTTCTTGATGATGCTTCTCTTTTAATTGAAACCGATTCTGGTCCTGTTATTTTAACGGGATGCGCCCATTCAGGAATTGTAAATATAATGAATCATTTTCAGAAAAAAAGCGGGCATGATAAATTCCACGCAGTGATCGGAGGAACACACTTGGGTTTCATGGGTGTCAGCAACAAGCTTGAAAAATCCATGGAGGCATTTGATGATTTTAACTTAGATGTCATAGCAGTGTCACACTGCACCGGAAACGAAGCCGCTGCAATCTGCTACAACAGGTTCAAGGAGCGTTTTTCCTTTGCAAATGCCGGCTGGACAATGACTTTTTAACAGGCAGTTTTTATAACGGCCATGGGGCAGATCCGGTCCTGCAAAGGATTTTGTGTCTATATGGCCGTTTCTGTTATTAGTGCCTTACCCCTTGTATATAATAAAAAACAGGAAATTGAGGCGCAGGCCACATGGGGTTTGCGGGAATCGCTCGCTTTAGACTGAATTGGCTTTAAAAACAGCTCTCACAGGAGCTGGATATCCTTCCACTGTTTTTTCATTGTCTTTTGGATCAAGAAAATCCTTTAATGATTCGGTCTGAATCCAGGGGGTTTTTCTCTGCTCAAAAGAGTTGGTGGATGAAATATCAATGCATTTTATATTGGTAAAACCGCTGCGTTTAAGCCATGATTCCATGGCTCTCAGGCTTGGGATAAAAAAAACGTTCCTCATTTTTGCATACCTTGACTCGGGAAAAAGGCAGATATCCTCATTTGATGAAATTACAAGGTTTTCAACAATAAGTTCTCCTTTCTGCACCATGTTTTCATGAATTTTGATCAACATGTCAATGGGAGATCTCCGGTGGTACAACACCCCCATGCAGAAAACGGTATCAAAATACCTTTCCATGGGAGGTAATTGATCAAAGGTGACAGGCAGGCAGAACACATTATCCAGGTTAAGATACTTCTGCAGGGCAAGGTATTGATAGTAAAATGTATGCTGGGGCTCAAGACCAAGCACCATAAAAGGATCACGGGCAGCCATTCTGAACATATAGTATCCATTGCTTGAACCTATATCAAGAATTCTTCTGTTTCTTAAAGAAGAGATTTTGTCGATGAATCTGTTCCATTTTATCCATGACTGCCATTCACTGTCGATTTGAATGCCGAAAACATTAAAAGGCCCTTTTCGCCAGGGGCACAGATTAAACAGAGCATCTCTGAGCATATTTTTTTCCTTCAGGTTTAAAGCGGATTCATCTCCCACCGGCACCGTATACTGATCAAGGTCGGATAAAGACGGATAAAAACCCCGTGCAGTCCCATTGTGTCCGGTTTTATTATCTTTTTCACATCCTGATTCAAACAGATTTATGTCAGGTAAATTTTTAAGGGCAAGGGAATATTTTTCTGCATTGCCCGAAGGGTGATTAAAAAATCTTTTTTTTGATTGAATTAATTTTTTTAACTCCGGCAGAAAAGGTTTGATTTCAAGCCTTTCAGCCTGCTCAATGATTTTTTCCATATTAAATTTTGTAACGAGGGATCAACACCTCGAGAAAATGATGAAGAATTCTTGCTGTAGCACCCCATATCACAACATCTTCAAAGGGATAGGTTAGTTCATCCATATTGGGAATTCTGCCTGTAAAATTTTTTTCCATGTGAATTTTCACAAGAAAAGTTAAAGGTATGAGGAAAAATCTGGCAATTTCCGAAGCATCAAACCGAACTTTTTGATTCTGGTCCCAGAACCCAACAAAGGCTTCAATATCCCTGTTGTTGATTGTCTGGAAGTGACCAATGGAGCCAATGGTATGCACATGGTTTTTTGAAATTCCCATTTCCTCTTCAAGTTCGCGTAATGCTGTTTCTTTCCGGTCGGCATCCATTAAATCAGCGTGTCCGCCCGGAAAAGCCATATGATTGCTCCATGGATAATTTATATTGTTTGCCTTTTGTATAAAGAGCAGACAGGGCTCTTTGTCCATGGTAACAAGGGCAATGACACTTGTTGGTTTAAACCCGTTATTTTCGGGAATTCCCGGATGGTTCGAGTTTTTTACAGCCTGTATAATTATATCATGATAATTTTTCGTTGAAACAAAGGTCATGAATTCTTCTCCGATTATTTTCCGATTTTTTGCAACAGATCAAGTACATAATTAATATCATCCTCTGTATGGGCTGCATTGATCTGGAAACGTATGGTTTCATCTCCCTTTGGCACAACCGGAAATGTCAGTCCAACAACAAGAACACCCTGTTCAAAAAGATTGTTCACCATTTCATGGGTTTTTTCCGTATCCCTGACAACAAGGGGCACAACAGGATGGGGGCCTGAAATGGATTCAAGTTTCTGGGATTCAAGCCCTCTCCTGAACTGAAGTGTCCTTTTTTTTAAATTTAAAAGCAGTGTTTTCCCCTCATTGCTGTCACAGATTTCAAGGGCTTTTAATGCGGCGGCACAGTCTGCAACACTTAAGGGATTTGTATAGATATATGTATCTGCCTTCTGGCGGACAGCTTCAGCAACAGCACTGCTTGCCGCAATGAAACCGCCGTTCACACCAAAGGCCTTGCCAAATGTTCCCACAATAATATCCGGAGATGCGCTGCAGAATTCCGGTGTACCCCGGCCTGTTTCCCCGTATGCTCCAATACCATGGGAATCATCCACAACGGTTATGACCCCGTCCTTAAATTTTGAATGATAGCTTTGCGTTATCTCTTTAATTCTGTCAATGGGGGCATTGTCGCCGCGCATGCTGAAAATTCCGTCAAATACAACCACAACACGTTCCATATCTTCATTTACGCCATCAAGGCATCTTTTCAGGTCATCAAGATCGTTATGCCTGAAAATTGCTTTGTTTTCACTTGGAACCCCTGCAATGCGCATGGATCGTATGATGCTGTTGTGGTTAAGCTGATCTCCGATCCAGAATGTTTTTTTATTACCTATGGAAAGGGCAAGGCCGCAATTTGATGTATAGGCGGAATTAAAAATTTTTGCAGACTGTTTTCCGGTAAACTCTGCAATTTTTTTTTCAAGCTCCACATGCAGAGAAAAGGTACCGTCAATGAATCGCACAGCCCCGGGACCCACGCCAAATTTTTTTGTTGCTTTATCAGCAGCACTTATCAGAAGAGGATGATTGGATAAAGAAAGATAGGAATTGGAATTCATGCGTATAAATTTACGTTCAACACCTTTTAATACATATCTTGGTCCCTGTTTCCCCGTGGGAGGGATGTATCCCGTTATAACCCTTTCCTTTATTTTTGCCCGACCCTCTTTTTTTAATTTCTTTATCTCCTTTTCAAGGGATAAATTCAATTTATCTAAAGACATCGTTTTTTTCTCCATAATTTTTTATTTCTATTGTTCAGCCCAGTTCAGAATCACTTTTCCGGAATTTCCGGATCCCATGACTTCAAAGCCTTTTTCAAATTCAGTATAATCAAACCTGTGGGTGATGACAGGTGCAATATCAAGACCCGACTGGATCATGGAAGTCATTTTATACCAGGTCTCATACATTTCACGTCCATAAATCCCCTTAATGGTAAGTCCGTTAAAAACAACTGTATTCCAGTCTATCTCTGTTTTTCCCGGCATGATTCCAAGGATGGCGATTTTTGCCCCGTGGCAGGTGTTTTTTAAAATTGAATTAAATGCAGCAGGATTGCCGGACATTTCCATTGCAACATCAAAGCCTTCTTTCATACCAAGTTTTTTCTGGCAGTCTGCAACAGTTTCCTTTGTCACATCAACAGCAAGGGTTGCTCCTGCTTTTTCGGCAAGTTTCAGCCTGTAAGGGTTCACATCGGTGATGACAACGTGTCTTGCCCCTGCGTGTTTTGCAATGGAAACCGCCATGCACCCTATGGGACCTGCCCCTGTAATAAGTACATCTTCACCAAGAAGATCAAAGGAAAGAGCTGTATGGGTCGCATTCCCAAGGGGATCAAAACATGCAAGCACATCAGTTGGGATGGTTTTATCGCAATACCATACATTTGTAACAGGAATGGAAAGGTATTCAGCAAATGCTCCGGGACGGTTTACTCCTACTCCGCTTGTGTTCATGCACAGGTGACGTCTTCCTGCAAGGCAGTTACGGCAGTGGCCACATACAAGATGTCCTTCTCCGGATACAAGATCCCCGGGCTTGAAATCATGAACATTTTTGCCCACACGCTCAATTGTGCCGACAAATTCATGTCCCACATGCATGGGTACGGGTATGGTGTTTTGCGCCCATTCATCCCAGTTATAAATATGAACATCGGTTCCGCAGATGGCTGTTTTGTTAATTTTAATCAGTACATCGGAATCCCCTGTCTCCGGTACAGGAACGTCCTTGAGCCACAGGCCCTGCTCTGCCTTAGCCTTTACAAGCGCTTTCATTGTTTTCATCAACCCGTCCTCCTGTATTAAAAGTATTTTCAGCAGACCATCAACCGTTAAAACTAAAACTAAAACTAAAACTAAAACTTATAACATTGTTCATTATAGACTAAAAAATCTCTCAAGTATATCCCGGTGATAAAAAATATGATAAACAACAGCCCGATTTTACAAATTCCCTTGACAAATCATCCGGTTCAAGATCATATAATATTTTTACTCGATTTTAAAATTAGGATCGGAGATGAAATAAGTTGAACAGAAATAGCGCAGAATTCCGGCCCATATACAAGGCGCATTAAAGGTTGCATACTCAACGTATTCGGCCTTTGATGCAACGAAGTAGATGGGAAAAGAAGACAAGCAATCTCGTTCAACTTATAAAATTTTCGATCCTTAAACAAGTAATATAATTAACGGAGGAATTTAAATGGAAATATCTGTCAGAGAAAAAGAGCAGAAGGGAACAAGACCTGCTGATTCAGAGCTTGGTTTTGGTACGATTTTTACAGATCATATGTTTAATATGGATTATTCACCTGACAAGGGATGGTTTAATCCGAGAATTGAACCGTTTGAAGATATACCCCTTTCCCCTGCAACAATGATGCTCCACTATGGACAGGCAATTTTTGAGGGTCTGAAAGCTTATAAAACAGCCAAAGGTGAGATTCAGCTTTTCAGGGCAAGGGATAATTTCAAAAGACTTAACAGGTCTGCAAATGGTCTTTGTATACCCCAAATAGATGAAGATTTTGTCATGGACTGTCTTAAACAGCTTTTAAAACTTGAAAAAAACTGGATTCCCGAAACCATTGGTACTTCCCTTTATATCCGCCCCACAATAATTGCAACGGATCCGTTTCTCGGGGTAAGGGCATCCAACACCTATAGATTTTTCATTATTTTTTCTCCGGTGGGTTCCTATTATGCAGCTGGATTCAACCCTGTGAAAATCTGGGTTTCCAAGGACCATGTAAGGGCAATAAGGGGAGGAGTCGGAGAGTACAAAACAGCTGGTAACTATGCTGCAAGTCTATATGCTTCTGAAGAGGCAAAAAAGGAAGGATATGCACAGGTGCTGTGGCTTGACGGTATTGAAAGGAAATATGTGGAAGAGGTGGGAGCCATGAATATTTTCTTTAATATCGGTGATGAATTGATCACTCCGAGCCTTGACGGGAGCATCCTGCCCGGTATTACAAGGGATTCAGTTCTTCACCTTGCAAGAAAATGGAAAATGAACGTCTCCGAGAGAAAGATAAGCATTGATGAATTAAAAACAGCTTATGAAAACAAAACATTAAATGAGGCGTTCGGTTCCGGAACAGCTGCTGTAATCTCTCCTGTTGGCCTTATTAAATATGGTGATGAAATCATGGAGATCGGAGGCGGTAAAACAGGTCCCATGGCGCTGAAATTCCATAATGCCATAACAGATATTCAGTATGGGAATGCAGAAGATACTGAGTCCTGGATTGAAAAAGTGGAATAGCGATGGCAACGTGAGGTCATGCAGGGATAAAAACATTCTTTATTTATCGTTTTCTGTTTACAGTATATTTTTGAAAATATGCAGGGGCGGATTTCATATCCGCCTTTTATTGACAAATTTTGTTTGTGTGTTTATATATGACCGAGCGCTCGATCAATGATTCTATTAAAGAGAAGGAGATCCAATGGTAAAAAAAAAGAAGACCGAACTTGTCCCCATAGGGAAGAAAATACGAAAGATAAGATTAGAGAAGAAATTCAAACTCGATGATCTTGCAAATGAAACAGGGCTTTCCAAGGATTTTATCAAAAAAGTGGAATCCGGAGACCAGATTCCTCCCGTTGGCACACTGCTGCAGATATCAAGAGCCCTTGGTATAGATTCAAGCTTTTTTTTAAGGGAACAGGAAGCAAATGCCGATGACCTTGCTGAAAACCGTGCAGAGGCCTATACCAAACGTACGGATAATTATGCATATACTCCTCTTACTTCCGGAGCAGAGAACAAGCATTTAAGAGCTTTCCGCATAATTGTTGAGGCAAATCAGCCCCACAAGGGAGTTGGATATCAACATGAGGGAGAAGAATTTGTCTATGTTTTAAAAGGAGATGTTGAAATACAGGTCGGGGATAATGTAAATTCCCTTTCAGCAGGCAAATCACTTCACTTTAATTCGGCTGTCAAACATGACCTTAGAAATACCGGGGAAACCGATGCAGAACTTGTTGTTGTTGTCTACAGTCCTTAAGGTAAGGGCCTGTTCCTTTTGAGTTGGAAAAGATCAAGGAGAAAAAATGTTATTCAAGTTAACAGATGAACAATTAATGATTCAGAGCATGGTCAGGGAATTTTCCAGAAAAGTTGTTGCCGCAGATGCTGCTGAACGTGACAGGACAAAGGAGTTCCCTGCTGATAATTTTAAGCAGATGGGGGAGTTAGGACTCATGGGAATGATGATTCCCACGGAATACGGCGGAGAGGATGCCGATACAATTTCCTATGTCCTTGCATTATCGGAAATCGCATATTCATGTGCTTCAACTTCTGTTGTCATGTCTGTGCAGAATTCAATTGTCTGTGAAAGTATTTTTAAATACGGTACGGAAGACCAGAAACAGGAATTTCTCATCCCTCTTGCTTCGGGGAAAATTATAGGTGCATTTGCCTTAACGGAACCTGAGGCAGGCTCCGATCCAGTGAGCCAGTCCACAACTGCTGTAAGGGATGGTGATTATTATATCATCAACGGAACAAAAAGGTTCATCACTTCCGGTAAAAATTCCAGCGTTGTTATTGTTACGGCAAAAACAGATGAATCCGCACGCCATAAAGGAATAAGTGCCTTTATTGTTCCAAAGGGAACCCCGGGGTTAATTGTGGGCCGCGCAGAGGATAAAATGGGACTCAGGGCATCTGATACCACTGATCTTATATTCGAAGAATGCAGGGTGCCGGCCAAAAATATTCTGTCCAAAGAGGGTGACGGGTTCAGGATCGCCATGTCAGGACTTGACGGGGGCAGGATAGGTATAGCATCCCAGTCCCTTGGTGTTGCCCAGGCTGCCCTTGATGCCGCAATAAAATATGCTAAAAAACGCAGGCAGTTTGGATGTGCAATATCAAAACACCAGGGACTCAGATGGCAGATTGCAGACATGGCAACCCAGATTGAAGCAGCCCGCCAGCTTGTTTTATCTGCTGCAGCAATGAAAGACAATAAGCAGAAATACACGGCCCAGGCTTCCATGGCAAAACTTTTTGCATCTGAAATGGTGAACAAGGTAACTGCAAGAGCCATACAGATACACGGAGGATATGGATTCACAAAAGACTACCCTGTTGAAAGATTTTACAGGGATGCAAGGGTGTTTACCATATATGAAGGAACTTCAGAGATCCAGAGGATAGTGATATCCAATGCTGTATTAAACGATAAAAGG
>WGCX01000298.1 GCA_015493575.1 Desulfobacteraceae bacterium
AAAAGCAATGAATGCGGGATTTGCAGATTATCTCACAAAACCCATTAACCTTGGGAAATTTTATAAGGTCATTACAAAAATTATTAATACATATAAACAATCATCATGATAAGGATCGAAAATTTTATAAGTTGCACGAGATTGCCTGCCTTCTTTCCCATCTACTTCGTTGCATCAAAGGCCGAATATGTTGAGTATGCAACCTTTAATGTTCCTTGTATATGGGGGAGGAATTCTGTGCTGTTTCTGTTCAACTTATTTCTTCTCCGATCCTAACAGGGATTTGTTGGTTTTAATTTTAAAAATCAAAAGAAACGATAGAAAAAAAACTGTATTTTTTTGAGGTAAATTGTCACAAAAGACTCAATTTGAACAAATGTAAGGATGAAAAAATGATATCTGAACAAAAAATACTCAACGCCAGAATAATGATTATAGATGATAACCAATCCAATGTGGATCTGTTAAAGGATATCCTGGCAACGGAAGGTTTTACGTCAGTGCTCTGTCTGACAGATTCACGAAAAGCAAAAAATATGTATATTGCCTATGATCCCGAGATTGTTCTGCTGGATATTAATATGCCGTATTTTGACGGATATGACTTGCTTGAGCAGTTCAGGGATATCGAACAATCATCATATATCCCTGTACTTGTATTAACTGCTTTAAGAGACAATAAAACCAGAATTAAGGCTTTAAAAGCCGGAGCACAGGATTTTTTAACAAAGCCATTTGACAATGTTGAAACCATAACAAGGATAAGAAATCTTCTAACCGTGAGAATTCTGCATAACCAGGTTAAAAATCAGAACACGATTCTTGAAAAAAAGGTACAGGAACGTACCATTGAGTTAAAAGAAACACGCCTTGAGATAATCCACCGTCTCGGCAGAGCTGCAGAATATAAGGACAATGAAACAGGAGCACATATAATCAGAATAGGCAAAATGTCTTCACTGCTGGGAAAATTATCGGGAATGAGCGAAGAACAGGTCGATTTATTATTAAATACAAGCCCCATGCATGATATCGGGAAAATTGGAATACCGGATTCTGTACTTCTTAAACCGGGAAAGCTTGATGCAGAAGAATGGAAAACAATGAAGAAACACACAACCATAGGTGCAAGTCTGCTTGACGGACAAAAGTCCGGTTTAATTATATCGGCAAGACAAATTGCATTAACGCATCATGAAAAATGGGACGGAACAGGATACCCCAATGGTAAAAAAGGAAAAGAGATTCCTTTTGAAGGACAAATTGTCGGTATTGTGGATGTATTTGATGCACTTACATCAAAAAGGCCATACAAAGATCCATATCCCATGGAAAAAGCACTTTCCATAATAAAACAGGAACGGGGCAGACATTTTAACCCTGAATTAACCGATCTTTTTATCAAGCATTTCCATAGTTTTGTTTCCATAAAGAAAGCACTTTCTTCAGAAAATGATATAGTCCCGGAAAATTTTATACTAAGCGAACGGGACAGATAGAATTGGTGCAAAATTATGAAAAAGTAAAGATATAATCAAATCAAAAATCTATTTTTTTAATTACAGGAAACCTTACCCGTTTCCTGACAAAATTTTTACCCGTTTCCTGACAAAATTTTGAGCCGTTTCTTGACAAAGGGGTGAAAAGCATTTACTTATCCTGACTTGGACAAGCCGGAACCAAAACAATTTTTTTAAATACGATTTTTTTAATTTTTTTGTTAAAAAAATACGAAAATAAGCATTAAGAGACAATGAATCATTGTCATATACGGCCGGAAGGAGCAGACTGTTTGAGCAGAACTATTGGGAAAGTTTACGAAGTGATTGTCATTGGCGCAGGTCCTGCCGGCTCTGAAATTGCCTGTCAACTGGCAAAAGCAGGTTTTGAAATAATTGTTCTGGAAAAAAATTTGCTGAACCGGGAAAAACCGTGCGGCGGCGGACTGCAGGTCCGGGAAATTGTTGAGTTTGGTCCACCGCCTGCAGAGGTTATTGAACGTGAAATTCATAACATGCGGCTTGTCTCTCCTAAAAGCAGGTTATTGCAGATTGATATCACCGAGGCAGGGATCTGTCCGGTGACTGTTCGCAGGAGTGCCTATGACATGTATTTACAGAAAAGAGCGAAAAAAGCAGGTGCGCTTTTCCATGCCCAAACCAAAGTTACAGGTTTATTCAGGTCAGAAGGAAAAGTTCATATCTGTACCCAGAAAGATGAAAAGCCATTAACCGCAAAGCTTGTCATAAATGCCGGTGGTGCATGTGCAGTGAAATTTGACGGGAAACAGAAAGTTAAGCGAAATAAAGTTAAGCGAAATAAAGAAGAATTCGTTGTAACCCGTCATTACTGGTTAAAGCCTGAATCCATGCCGGCATCCCTTATCGACTCCATGGAGTTTTATTGTCTTAAAGAGCTTCCCAAAGGATATGCCTGGATATTTCCTTATAAAGATATGATATCTGTTGGCATTGGCGGAATTCTGCAAAGTATACAAAAGGATGATATTAACCTTAAAAAAATGCTGAATGAGTTCATTATCCGGCATCCTGTTGCTGCAGAAAAACTCAAGGGATGTACCATAATCCATCGGGCAGGCGGAATGATTCCCATGACCATACCCGATGCCCTGCATGGGATATCAACCATCACCCTTGGAGATGCTGCCGGGCTTGCCAGTATCATTCATGGCGGCGGCATCTACCATGCGAGAAAATCTGCCCTGATTGCTTCGGAATACTGTATCCGCTTTCTTGATACAGGAAACCAGCAGTTTCTGAAACAGGGTGGCAAGGCCATTCAATCCTTTTTTACTGATAATGAAAGACAATGGGATAAACAGATACAGCGGATCTTCTGGAACCCAAAAGTCATTGAATCCGTTATTGTTAAAGGACAAACTGACAAAGAGATACACAATGGATTGCGGATCACCTTAGATTCCGGCCGATCCCATAAAAAGGCCTATGATCTTCTCGAAAAAAAGATGATCGAACTGATTTACAGCGGACTTGCGGAAAAGGCTGAGATCTATAAACCGATCTTCAATGATAAAATAAGCAAGGTATTTGATAAAGATGTCCCCAGTCATAAATATGCAAACCAGCTACTCCTCAATAAAAAAGCTAAACGGCTGCGGGCCTGTCTCGGCATTATGGCTGCTGAACTTTTCGGTGGAAACCTGTCGGATGCGGCAAATTTTTCCCTTGTATATGAAATATTTCATACTGCCTCTCTGATCCATGACGATATCATGGACAAGTCCGGTACGAGAAGGGGAAAACCCACTTTGCACAGCAAATACGGCATGGCCAATGCCATTATTGTTGGTGACATGATGCTGGCCAAAGGCTATTCATTAGTGGCTGATTTTTGCAGGGGGGAATCTATATCTAAGGAACAGCTGCTGAATCTACTGGATATTATCGGCCGGACAGGTGAAAAATGCTGTATCGGCCA
>WGCX01000299.1 GCA_015493575.1 Desulfobacteraceae bacterium
TGTCTATTTCATCAAGCATGAAAACAGGATTATTTTTACCGGCCCTTCTGATCTCCTGGATAATCCTGCCAGGCAGGGCGCCCACATAGGTTCTCCTGTGACCGCGTATTTCAGCTTCATCCCTGATGCCTCCAAGGGAAATCCTGACAAATTTCCTGCCAAGTGCCTTTGCAATGGATTTTCCAAGGGATGTCTTGCCCGTGCCCGGAGGTCCTGAAAAACAGAGAATAGGACCTTTTGAATCTTTTTTAAGTTTTCTTACAGCAAGGTATTCAAGAATTCTTTTCTTTGGTTTTTCAAGGTCATAATGGTCATTATCAAGAACTTTTCTTGCAGCTTTTATATCCAGCCTGTCCTTTGATTTTTTATTCCACGGCAAAGATGTCAGCCAGTCAAGATAGGATGATGCAACAACATATTCAGAAGATGACGGATGCATTTTTGAAAGGCGTGTGATTTCTCTTTCAGCTTCCTTTGCTGCTGTTTCTGGAAGTCCTGCGGACTTAATCTTTTTCCTGTAATCCGCTATTTCAACACTTTCTTCATCTTTTTCGCCAAGTTCCTCTTTTATGGCTTTAAGCTGCTGGCGCAGATAATATTCCCGCTGGCGCTTATCCATGTCCTCTTTCACCTGGGTCTGTATCTTTGAACCCATCTCAAGGATGTCAAGCTGATCATTCACAAGTCGTGTAACCTGTTTTAATCGTTTTTTAACATCAAGGAGCTCAAGGATTTTCTGTTTTTCAACAATTGGTGCATTAATGGTTGAAGCAACCATATCGGCAAGGATATCAGGTTCTTTTATCGATTTTACCATGCCTGCAATTTCTGCTGGAAGACCAGGTGAGAGATTAACGATTTTTTCGTACTGCTCAACTATATTGGCCATTAAAGCCCTGGTTTCCTTATCCTCAAGAATATTTGTGCTTTCAAGTACTTCAATCTTTGCCTGCATATAGGATTTACCATTGATATATTCCGATACCTTAAACCGGTGCAGACCCTGGATAAGAAGCTGAGCCCTGTTCTCCTCCATTTTAGCCATTTTTAGAATCATGGCCACAGTCCCGACCTTATTAAGGTCTTTTGAAGAATGTCTGGTGCTTAAATCCGATCGTTTTGATAAAAGAAGGCCGAGAATTCTGTTTCCCGCCATTGTTTCATCAATCAGATCTATGGCCTCTTTTTCCATTAAAACAAGGGGCAAAACCATTTTCGGGAAAAGGTTTGTATCAACAATCGGAAGAATAGGAAGTACATCAGGTATATCGTAAGGACTTATCTCAGGTGATTGATTTAATTCATTCATGAAAAATTCCCATGGTCATATCTTTATATTTTCTGTGGTTTCTCATAAAAAAAATAGAGCTCAAATTTTGCTGCACCGATTTTATTTTCTGCTGCAGGGCGGCAGGGCCAAATTTAGTACTGTCCCATGGCCGCTACTCCGCTTTTATCGATAAGAAAGTTTTATCCTGTGTAACCTGTTTACGGGAAACTTGGCAAGTTTAATTTCCAGAAAACCATTGGAAAATAAAGCTGATGCTTTATTTGTATCGATAAGGGAAGGAAGATAAAGGATTCTTTCAAACCTTCCAAACTGTATTTCGGCAAGCCTGTAAGTTGCTGTTTCTTCAGGCGGGGTCCTGCCCCTTGCCCCGGAAATTTTTACTGCCTTATTACTGATCTCTATGGTAATATCATCTTTTTCAACACCTGCTACTTCAGCCTGAATTATAATATTATCTCTTGTTTCCAGGATATCCATCTGGGGCTTCCATGTACGCTGTGAAAGGCAGAATATGGGGCTCATCGATTGAAACATCTCTTCTAGTGGTTTACCTGCCTGAGATCTTCCAAAATCTTCACCAAGTTTAATTTTTATATATTCCATTACTATAAGGGCTCCTGATACTGCGTTGTTTTGTGATAGGTACTGTATCTACTGCAAGATAAACAGATAGTTAACTAAAATACCATTAGAATCAAACCTTGTAAAGTTTTATGATTCATTCTTTTTTCTTTATTTTTATTAACCGGTTGATATTAATTTTCATGATATATTGATTTTTATAGATCATCCCGCTATAAATAAGTCTGTTTGTAAACTGTCATGGGGCAGATCTGGTGACTCTCAGACTGCCTCTAAGAATCATGGATTCTGACAAAAATAGTCATTAACAACCAATGGGGATCTTTCCGGTTATGCCTGTTCTTTCAAAAAATTTCATCCAAAACGCAATCGCCGATTCTTCAATCATTTTCCAGCGAGGAAACAACATATATCAGCATGGCTCATACTTCCTTGCCAAAGCCGATCTGTCTGAAAAAACCTTTATTTATGAAGTTGATGGAAGCTATGGAAATTACACCATAAAAATACAATTAACGGAAAATAACGTTTTTTCTTCCTGTAATTGTCCATATCCCGGTGACGGATGTAAACATGTTGTTGCAGCCATGCTCAATGTCAGAGATATACTCCTTAAAAAAGATGCAGAAAAAAATATTCTTCCGGAACCAGAAGAACAAGACCCGTATCTTACCGAAGCGGAAATTAAAGAACAGGCGCTTGCAGACAGGAAAAAAAGAGCTTTATCTGAAAATTTTACAATCATCCGGGGCGACATGTTCAAGGGAGACCACCTTGTGATCAATAAAAACAAAAAAGAATACACGGTGTGCCTCCATGATCCTGAAAAAGGTATCGGCCATTGTACATGCCCGGATTATCTGACAAACGGTCTTGGTACCTGCAAACACATTGAGTTTCTTTCATCATTTCTTAAGCAGCAAAAAGATTTCAAAAGGAAAATTAAAAAAGAACTGTTCCCCTTTACCGACATATACTGGGATTCTTTATCCAATGGCCCCGGACTTTTCACAGAAAGACCTGAATTGGAATCAGCAGAACTTCATCCTGTTTTAAAGAAATTTTTCAATGCAAAGGGCCTTTATATATCAGATGATCTCAGTGATATTATGGAGCTTTTAGAACAGGTTCGTGAAAATAAAAAAGTGCGCGTCAGGGAAGCCCTTATCAACAGAGTTGATATTTATCTTGAAAAACAGCAGCTTAAAAGACTTGCCCATGAAAATTTTAAAGATAACTTACCTGAACTTTCCATAAAAACAGAACTTTACCCATACCAGAAAGATGGCGTTGATTTTGGGCTTTTTAAAAAGAGCGTATTAATCGGGGATGAGATGGGTCTTGGAAAGACGATCCAGGCAATTTCCCTTGGAATTCTTAAAAAAGAAATATTCGGATTTTCAAAAATTCTCATAGTAACTCTTGCATCGCTTAAGGATCAGTGGAAACGGGAAATAGAAAAATTTTCAGATGAAAAAGCCGCAATTGTTGCAGGCTCTCCCGTTCAGAGAAAAGAAACCTATTTCAATGACAAAAGCCTTTTTAAAATTACAAATTATGAAGCTGTTTTAAGGGATGTTCTTGTTTTATCGCGGTTTAAACCTGACATCATTGTGCTTGATGAAGCCCAGCGTATTAAAAATTTTTCCACAAAAACGGCAAATGCCGTGAAACGTATTCCTAAGAAACACGCCATTGTCCTCACAGGAACACCACTTGAAAATAAACTTGAAGATGTTTATTCCATTGTTCAGTTTCTTGATCCTTATATGCTGACTCCGCTTTGGAAATTTGCAGCAGATCATTTTATGCTTTTAAAAAATAAAAAAGGCAGGATTGCAGGGTATAGAAACCTTGAAATGCTTCAAAACAAACTCAAACCCATTGTTATAAGAAGAAAAAAAGAGGATGTTCTAAAGGATCTTCCCGATGAAGTTGTCAATAATTATTATATTGATCTAAGTGACGAACAATACGAGATACACGGTGGATATGCACGTCTGCTCCTTCCCCTTATCAATAAAAAATTTTTAACACCAATGGATTTAAGAAAAATCCAGATATTTCTGCTGCGCATGCGTATGGCGTGTGATTCAACATACCTTATCGACCGTGAAACAAATATTTCACCCAAACTAAAAGAACTTGAGGGAATCATTGACGAACTTGTAATCGAAAACAAGCGGAAAATGGTTATTTTCAGCGAATGGACCACCATGACGTTTCTAATTGCAAAACATTTATCCGATGCCGGAATTCCATTTGTGGAACTTTCAGGGAAAGTACCGGTTAAAAAACGGCAGGCGCTGATCGATGAATTTACAAACAATCCCGACTGCAGCGTCTTTCTGTCCACAGATGCAGGCGGAACCGGTCTGAATCTTCAGGCAGCCGACTGTATTGTAAACTTTGAGCTGCCATGGAATCCTGCAAAGATGAACCAGAGAATCGGCAGGGTCAGCAGAATCGGACAGAAAAGCAAATGTATCAATGTAGTCAACCTTATTGCAAAACACAGCATCGAAGAAAAAATCCTCACCGGAATTCAGCTTAAAACAGATCTTTTCAAGGGTGTTTTTGACGACGGTCCTGACACCGTTGAATTTTCAAGGGAAAAAAGAAATGAAATGCTCAACCGTTTAAGGGAAATGATGGGAGAGGAAAAAGAACCGGAGACTGCAGAACCGTCATTCCCGGATGAAATCCCGGAAGATACCCCGCATTTTCTCAACCCTGAAGTTCTCAACCGGGATGAAACAACGTCAGACACAATTGACGCAGAATCTGGCTTCACTGAAAAATCCTCCACTGAAAAACCCATTGACACCTCATCTGTAAAATCAACGGATAATATCTCACAAAAAGATGATTTACCTGAAACAGAAATATTAAAATCCAAAGCGGCATCATTAGAAGAAGATCCTGGTGAAGAAAAAGATCCCGGCGAATCATCGGATAATATTTTTGAAAACCAGTCTCCTGAAAAAATAGAAAATGTACTTAATTCAGGCATGGAGTTTCTTGGGGGTTTAATGGAGATGGCACTGGGACAGAAAATAAAGAAATCAGAGGATCAAAAGAAAATGATTAAAATTGACAAAACAACAGGTGAAGTTACCATGAAGTTTAAACTGCCGGGTTTTTAACAATAAAGACAATGAGGCTGAGAATGAAACTCTGATAATTCAAGGTATTTTACAGGAGTTTCATATAAAAAATTTTGTCAGCCGTTCCTATATCATAGTACCATCCACTTCCAAGCTGGAATGACCTTTATTCTGTCATCAATTTCCTGTTCATCATCCCAGGTAATTATGGTACCTTTATTTATACTGAATTCAGCCATGGCCTCTTTAAGACCCCGAATTTCCCTTTTGACAGTTTTTTTATGGGACATATCCCAGCAGACCTGAATCAGTTGCACGTCTCCTGTCAACTTATGCCGGGCAAAAAAATCGGTTTCATGGCCTTTAGAAGTCCTGATATATTCAATCTCGTATCCTTGCCGGCGTAAGTGCATGAAAACCATATTTTCCAACAACATCCCATTATCAGATGAATTCCTGAAAGTCATGGCACACAACAGCCCGGTATCAATCGTATAAATTTTATTGGGTTTTGTTGTTCTGCTTTTCTCTGACCGGCTGTGAACCGGTACCCTGAAAAATAAAAAAGCGTCTTCGAGATGGTCGATAAACCCATACAGACTGTCCCGGGAGCATTTGAAACCCATACTTTTTAAGGTGTTATGAAATTTAGTAACGCTGAAAAGGCCGCCAGGAGAATTCATAATGTGTTTGGATAAAAATTTCAGAACTTTCACGTTTGAAATCCCATGGCGCTCAATAACATCTTTGAACACCACTGACTCAATATAACCCTGTAGAATTTCAATCCTGTCATGCTTTTCACAAAATTGTACTTCAGGAAACCCCCCGGTTTTCAGATAATCTTCCACACTTTTCCTTAAAAAGGCAGAATTTCGGGCACCAAAAGTTGTCGGAATATTATATTGTGTATTATTGAAGGTCAAAAATTCTTTAAAGTTCAAAGGGAACACTTCGGTTGTCAAAGAGCGGCCCCTGAGACCCGTTGCAATTTCCTTAGATAACATTTTAGAGGATGATCCCGTGATGAATACACGGACGTTTTCAGTGTCCAGCAGACGACGAATGAATGACTCCCATTTATCAATAATCTGTATTTCATCAAAAAAGAAATAGCATATATGGTTCTTATTATCCGGATTTATAGCATAAAACACATCAAGAATTATCTGGAAATCCCTGACCTGGAATTCTAAAAGCCGGTCATCTTCAAAATTCAAATATAAAAGCCTGTTTGCAGGGAGCCCTTTATCCAGGAGGTCTTTGATATGGTTACGACACAACGATGTTTTCCCTGTACGCCGCATACCGATAAAGGTATTAGCCTTTCCTCTGATATCCGGTATCCGTATATCCCTATCCTTTAATGCAGGTGGAGGCGACTCCTGGAAATCATATATCAGTTGTTTTATTAAATGTTTCATATCTCAGCTTTTAGCATAAAAAAAAGACTAATTCAACATATAATTGGCCTAAAATAAGGGACAGATAAACATAATCAACAAATTCATTAAAAAAACCGGGGACAAAAATTTAATTTCTGTCCCCGGTTTATACTCCTTACCAATGATAAAAAATCAACTGGATGGATAATTTCTACTTTTTAAAAAAATTTATTCTGATTCAGCAAGCTTTGTCAGACGTTCAAACTTTGCATTAACTTCCTGTTCAATTTTCGCCCTTAAGCGTTTTGATTCTTCGGGAAAACTTTTTTCAAGGGCTGCAAACCTGTTTTCTCCGGCAAGAAAATCCTGGAGAGTTCCGTCTGGTTTTTTAGAATCTAAGCTGAAAGGATTTTTCCCCTGGTCAGCCAATTGGGGATTAAACCTGTATAAAGGCCAGAAGCCTGATTCAACTGCAAGTTTTGCCTCAAACTGGCTCTTGCCCATACCTTTTTTTATTCCCTGGTTAATACACGGGGCATAACATATCACAATGGATGGTCCGGGATAGGATTCAGCCTCTGTAAATGCTTTTAACATCTGCTGTTTACTGGCTCCCATGGAAACCGATGCCACATAGACATAGCCATAGGTCATGGCCATGGCACCCAGGTCTTTTTTACATATTTTCTTTCCTGAAGCAGCGTATTTTGCAATGGCGCCCGTTGGAGTTGCCTTTGATGACTGTCCCCCTGTATTGGAATAAACTTCCGTATCAAGGACAAGCACATTAATATCATCGCCGGATGCAATAACGTGATCAATACCACCGTATCCGATATCATATGCCCATCCGTCACCACCTATGACCCACTGGGATTTTTTTACAAAAAGATCTTTTTGTTCATATATTTCATCAAGGAGATCATTGCCTGTGTTCCCAGCGAGCAATGCCTTAAGCTCATCGCCGAATTTCTTTGATTCCGCTGCATTGTCCATTCCTGCAAGCCATCCGTTAACGGCATCTTTAATCTCTTCGGAAATATCGGTTTCAAGGGCTTTTTTCATTGTATCTGCAAGGGCATTTCTCCTTGCTTTAAAAGCCATCATCATACCGTATCCATACTCTGCTGCATCTTCAAAAAGTGAATTTGCCCAGGCAGGTCCCTGGCCGTCGGCATTTTTACAATACGGCATTGCAGGTGCTGAAGCACCCCAGATTGAACTGCATCCCGTTGCATTGGCAATAACCATTCTCTCTCCGAAAAGCTGGGTTAAAACCTTTACATATGGTGTTTCGCCGCAGCCTGCACATGCACCGGAGAACTCAAGAAGGGGTTTGTACAACTGACTTCCCTTAATGGATTCCCTGGGTAAAAGATCATTTTTAAATGAGATATTTAAAGAAAATTTATGATTTTCAACCTGTGGTTCCGTCTGGGTTGCAATGGGTTTCATGACAAGTGCTTTATCCTTTGCAGGGCATATATCAGCACAGTTTCCGCATCCAAGGCAGTCTAAAGTATTGACCTGGATTCTGAATTTATAATCCTTTAAATTTTTACCCTTTGCAGGCATGGTTTCAAAGGAAGCAGGCGCATTTTCAAGTTCTTCATCACTTGCAAGAACGGTTATGATTGCAGCATGGGGGCAGACAAAGGAACACTGGCCGCACTGGATACAATTATCACCGATCCACTGGGGAACATTAATGGCAACACCGCGTTTTTCATACTGGCTTGTTGCACTTGGAAACACTCCATCGGGCTGAAAAGCACTGACCGGAAGTTCATCGCCTTTCTGATGGATAATTTTATTCATTACATTATCTACAAAATCATTGATTTTTTCTTGCTTGTGAACCTGATCTTCAGCATTTTTCCATGATTCGGGAACTTTAATTTCAACAAGTTTATCAAGGGTTTTATCAACAGCATCAATATTCATCTGAATGATTTTATCGCCCTTTTTCATAAATTTTGTCTTAATATCCTGTTTTAAGAGCTCAATTGCCTTATCAATATCAAGTACATTTGCAAGGCTGAAAAAACAGGTCTGCATTATCATATTGATTCTGCCGCCAAGACCGACTTCCCCTGCAATGGAAACAGCATCAATATTGAAAAACTTTATTTTCTTTTCATAAATTGTCTTTCTTACCTTTGCCGGAATATTTTTCTCCATTTCTTCAATGGACCAGGGAGAATTTAAAAGAAAAGTTCCTCCCTCTTTAATACCGTCAAGCACATCGTATATCTCAACATAATTTGATTTATGACAGGCCACAAAATCCGCAGAATTTATAAGGTAGGTTGACTGAATGGGAACATCGCCGAATCTTAAATGGGAAACCGTTAAACCACCTGATTTTTTTGAATCATAGGCAAAATAACCCTGGGCATATTTATCTGTGTTATCGCCTATGATCTTGATTGCGCTCTGGTTGGCACCAACGGTTCCATCGGCACCAAGACCCCAGAATTTAGCACTTATGGTCCCCTTTGGCGCAGGATCAAATCCAGGTGTTACATCAAGGGAAGAATTTGTAACATCATCTTTTATTCCAATGGTAAAATGATTTTTAGGACCGATTGATTTCATATTATCAAAAACAGCTTTTATCATGGGTGGATTAAATTCCTTGGAACTTAAGCCGTATCTTCCGCCGATTATTTTAGGTCCTTCTCCGTTTTCCATGAATGCGGTACATACATCTGTGTAAAGTGGATCTCCAATGGCTCCTGACTCCTTTGTTCTGTCAAGAACCGTCACTGTTTCAGCCGTTGCAGGAATTGCCTCCATCAAACTTTTTGAATCAAATGGCCTGTAAAGACGAACCTTGACAAGACCTACTCTTTCACCGTCTTTATTTAACTCATTAATTGATTCTTCAATGGCTTCACATGATGATCCCATTGAAACAATCACCCTGTCAGCTTCAGGATCACCTGTATAATCAAAAAGTTTATAAGGTCTTCCGGTAAGTTTTCCAACCTTTTCCATATAATCTTTTACTATTGCCGGAACCTTATTGTAAAATGGATTACAGGCTTCCCTTGCCTGGAAATAAATATCCGGATTCTGGGCTGTTCCTTTTATACTTGGACTTTCAGGATTCATTGCCCTTGATTTAAATTTTTTGTATGCATCCCAGTTTAAAAGTGAAGCCATATCTTGGTAATCAATCATCTCTATTTTCTGAATTTCATGGGATGTTCTGAAACCATCGTAAAAATGCATAAAAGGCACACTTGCCTCAATGGTTGAAAGATGGGCAACAAGTGCAAGATCCATTGCCTCCTGTACAGAACATGAACTAAGCATTGCAAAACCGGTGTTTCTTGTTGCCATAACATCGGCATGATCTCCAAATATGGAAAGTGCATGGCCTGCAAGGGAGCGTGCAGTAACATGAAAAACACAGGGAAGAAGTTCACCTGCAATTTTATACATATTGGGAATCATCAAAAGAAGGCCCTGGGAAGCAGTAAAAGTCGTTGTAACCGCTCCGCCTGAAAGTGATCCATGTACAGCTCCGGCAGCACCAGCTTCAGACTGCATTTCTTTAATATTAAGCAATTGCCCGAAAATATTTTTTCTTCCCTTTGCCACCCATGAATCCGCTATCTCTCCAAGCGGACTTGAAGGAGTTATGGGGTAAATAGCGGCAACTTCACTCATTGCATAGGCAACATGGGTTGCTGCAGTATTACCGTCTATGGTCTGCATTCTCTTTGTCATGAAACACCTCATTATAAATTAAAATTTTTTTATATGAAACTCCTTCAAACTACCTTTAATTATTAGAGTTTCATTTTTGTTGTGAGGCCGTCAAATCTTCTAAAGCCCGGCCTCATGGCCATTATATAAAAAAACGATGCTATAATACAACATCCAATAATATAAGTAAATACTTGTCAAAGTCAAAAACCATGATAAATTTATTTGGAATTTTTTTAAAAAGTTCAAGGCTGTGAAAATTTTCCATAACTTTCGGGCTTTTGATGTCCAAACTAATATTTATAGTTGACAAGCTAATAATATTAGTTTAGCTGAGAGTTGGAAACTGGAGAGTCTTTTTCACTGCAGCCATGAAAATCGTTGAAATACAGGAGGTAAAAAGAAGAAATGAGAACACCTACTAACGTGCAGATCATTGAGCAAAACGGCCACCCGGCATTTGCCGTCATCCCATACGCCGAATATCTTTATTTTTTTCAGGATGAAAACAATACCACCATACCACATGAGGTTGTCGGAATAATTGCCCAGGAAGGCTGCAACCTTTTAAGGGCCTGGCGCAAACATCTGAAACTAAAACAAGGGGACGTGGCAAAAAAAGCCGGGATCACCCAAAGCGCTTTATCACAAATGGAATTGTCCGACGCGGTCAAAAGATCCGCCACGCTCGAAAAGCTTGCCGCCGCTATGGGCCTTTCCGTGGATCAACTTATGGATTAGAAAGTATCAACCGCTTGCCATTCATATTAAGGATCGAAAATTTTATAAGTTGAACGGAAATATTGAAATATTTTCTCTTATTTTTTTCCATTCAAAACCTCACTGATTTTTTGTGAAAAATCCCTCATCACAACAGGTTTCAGCAGGAAGCCCTTAATGCCAAGAGATGCAGCCTTTTCCTGTGACATGGTTTCACTGAATCCGGTACAGAGCAAAATGGAAATATCAGGACGTATTTTGATGAGTTCCTGTGCCAGTTTATCCCCTGACATATTGGGCATGGCCATATCGGTGATAATTAAATCAAATTTATTTGGAATTTTTTTAAAAAGTTCAAGGGCTTCAATGCTGCTTGAGCGGGAAGTCACTTTATATCCCAGGTTTTCCAGTATTTCTTTTTCCATTTTAAGAATTTCAATTTCGTCATCAACAAGCAGAATGTGACCGGTTCCTCTTTTGAAAGGCAACTCTTTTATGACCTTGCCTGCATCAGAATCATTTTTTATGACCGGCAGATAAATATTAAATATCGTTCCTTTGCCAGGTTCGCTGTACACATTGATAAAGCCCCCTGCTCCTTTTACAATGCCGTGGACAACAGAAAGCCCCATCCCGGTTCCCTTTCCTTTTTCCTTGGTGGTAAAAAAGGGGGTGAATATTTGTTTAACAATTGTTTTATCCATACCGATACCGGTATCTTTAACACTTAAACAGGCATAATAACCAGGCTCCATATTATGGCAAAGGGCATCTTTTTTATTCATTTGAATTTCTTCAAGAGAGACCTTTATTTCTCCGCCGGTATCTGCCATGGCATGAAAGGCATTTGTTGTAAGATTCATCACAATCTGGTGAATTTTAGTGGGATCGGCTTTAATCACCCCGCATTGGGGATCTATATCCTGTTTAATATCAATTGTCACGGGAATTGTAGCTCTTATCAGCTTTAACGCCTCCTTTATAATGGGCTGCATTTTCATCAATTTTGCTTCACTGCTGTCCTGACGGGCGAATGTAAGGATCTGCTTAATAAGGTCAGAGGCCCTTAAACAGCTTTTATGAATTGCATTCAGGCTGTTTTTCCATGGGTTGTCTTTATCTGCATCCTGCATCATTATCTCTGTATAACCAATAATGGGAAAAAGAATATTATTGAAATCATGGGCAATTCCACCGGCAAGTACACCAATACTTTCCATTTTCTGGGACTGCTGTAATTTTTTTTCCATCATGATATCATCGGTTATATCCCGTTTAACCGCCACAAAATTTGAAATTTCTCCGGATTTATCAAATACCGGTGAAATGGAGGTTTCCTCTGTATACAATGCTCCGTTCTTTTTCCGGTCGATAAATCTGCCATGCCAGATATTTCCCGATGTGATTGTCTGCCACAAATAATAATAAAAGGCCTTATCCTGTTTCCCGCTTTTCAGGATACGTGGATTTTCTCCAATGACTTCTTCTCCTGTATAGCCTGTTATTTTTTCAAAAGCAGGATTGACATAGAGAATATTACCGTCGATATCCGTGATAACAATCGCCTCGGCCACATTTTCTATTGCTGCAAGAAGACGTTTATAGTGTTCTTCAGCCTTTTTACGTTCTGTTATATCAATTATACTGCCGTCGTAACGTACAATTTTACCATTTTCATCATAAACAACACTTGCTGTGCTTGATACCCATATATGGGAACCATCTTTACATTTTGCCTGCAGTTCAAAATTTTTAATATATCCTTGTTTCCGGATAATTTTTTCAAACCTGTGCCTGTACTCAGGATTTACATAGAGTTGATTTTCAAGATCTAAAACAGCGGAAAGAAACTCTTTGGGAGAAGAATAGCCTATTGTCCGGGCAAAAGTGGGATTGACATTGATGAAGCGTCCCTCAGGTGTTCTCTGAAAAAAACCTTCAAGGGCATTCTCAAATATGCTCCTGTATTTTTCTTCGCTTTCCTTAAGTTTTCTTTGTGACAGATTTTTCTTTTCAAGTATTTCATTCATTGAAACAGCAATATCCTTAAATTCCTTAAATGGAATATTTTCTATATCCACTCCTGAATTTTTTTCACCTGCCTGTTTTAAATTTGATAAACAATTATTAAAAGACTCAAAAATCTGATTTGAAAAACGCCTTGACCAGAAATAAATCAAACAGAATAACAACAGCAAAATATATGTACCCCGGATAAGACCCTGTTTAAATTTATTATTTAATGCAGCTCTTTTTTTTGCAATGATTTTATCAATTGTATCAAGATAGACGCCTGCTCCGATAATCCACTGCCATTTCGGAACTCCCTTTACAAATGAAATTTTAGGGGATGGAGTTGATGTATTTAATTTTTCCCAGGAATAATTAATAAAACCCTGGCCGTGATTTCTAACAATCTTAATCTGTTTCTGTATAACTTTTTTTCCATTTGGATATGTAAGGTTCCACACACTTTCAGAC
>WGCX01000300.1 GCA_015493575.1 Desulfobacteraceae bacterium
ACAGAATGGGATTATTTTGATATTAATTTATCAGCGGTCGGCCATCTTATATCACGTTGAAGGGCCTTGTAGGAACAGGGCCATGAGTTTTATCTGCTGACCGACCGTCCCCCTTTTTCATCAATTTGTATCAAAAACTTGATAATCGAGTGTTAACAGATCATTTAAAAGTTCCATATTGTTAAAAAAGCCAGTGCTTATGAGGATGTGCATGGGCAACACCGTTGTGAACATGGCGGTGTTTGTGGATAAGATTAGCCTTTAACAGAATTTCTTCGTTGTTTAATATTTCAATTGCCGTGCCCCGGGCAGATATTTTGTGATCCTGTCCCAGCACATAGCAAAGTTCTGTTGCAACATAGGGGATTTCCAGGTCGTGTGTTGCAATTATAATTGTCTTCCCGTTTTCAGCAAGGGACATTACAAAATCAATCAGCCATCCCTTTGTTCTCGGATCAAGACTTGCAGATGGCTCATCCATGAGCCACACCTCCGGGTCAAGGGTCAGAATCGAGGCAATGGAAACTTTTTTCTTTTCGCCTTCACTTAAATGATAGGGAGGCCGATCTTTTAAATTATATAAGCCCAGACTGTTTAAAGCTTCGGAGACAATTTCCCGTACCCTTTTTTTTTCAATACCCATTTGCAGCGGGGCAAAAGCCACCTCATCCCAGACCGTTGGAAGAAAAAGCTGCACATCCGGGTCCTGAAACACAAAACCCACCTTTGAATGAAAATCCCTGGAAAATTTATTGTCTCTCATGGAAGATTCACTGATAATCTTTCCAAAGGCCTTAACTTCTCCTTTTACCGAAAAATAAAGTCCGTCGAGAAGTTTAAGAAGGGTTGATTTTCCTGACCCGTTTGCCCCAAGAAGGGACACGCTGTCACCCTGATTTATAACAAGATTCACCGAATCCAGGGCATAACCTGCGGTCCCTTCATAATTATAGGTAGCGTCTGACAGTTCAAACACTGCTTTTTTTCCCATTATATTTTCCATTTTTTGTTATTCACCTCAACACTACCCAGCATCCTGTTACCGCCATTACAAACACAATCCACAGCCAGTCGATTAAACGGACTGAGAAATCATCCATAAGCTGCGGGTTATCGGACCACCCCCTTGAAATCATTGCAAGATGGACGTCGCTGCTCATCCTGTAGGATTTACCGATAAGCACACCAAGCCGTGAAACGATCCACCCGTGCTCCTGTTTAATTTTCATATCCGAAATATACCGGCTTTTCTTTGCAAGCAGCATTCCCTCAACTGTTCTTAAAAGAAGCTGAATATACCTGTATGTCATGGCAAGAACAAGGATGACAATTTCAGGAACCTTAAGCACAGATAAAGCCTTTAAAAGGTGAACCCACTGTGTGGTCACCACAAGCAGAACGGCAAGGGATACCGAGGTTGCCACCCTCATAACAAGCATTGCAGCACTGGTCAGCCCCTGGAGGGTCACAGTAATTTCTTTCGGTATAAAAAAAGGCCCCAGGTGATGCGGGGACAAAAAAGTAACAACGGTAAAAAGAGTTTTTCCAGGAGTTATAATATTAAAAATCGCCGGAATTGCTATAATCCCTGCAAAAAGCGGGATAAAAAGCCAGACTCTTTTAAATAAAAAAAACAGGTTCAGTCTTGATAAAAGACCGAGAATAACAGTTAAGCCGTAGAGCAGGCAAAGATGGCGGATATTTCCTGCAAGTCCTGTGACAATCAACAGTACAAGAACAGTGACAATTTTCACTCTTGGATCTATCTTCTGCAAAAGTCCGTTTTTCGATGCATATGTATCTGCAAAAATTGAACCCTGCATGGCAGCAGTAATTTCCGCCATTGTCTTTGCAATAAAATCTTTACCCACGCCTTAATTCCCGGTATTGTTATTTTTATTTAATGACAGCAGCTTTCCTGCCCCCCAGGTTGCAAGCATGACAAGCAGCATTCCGCCAAAAGCCGAAAGAATATATCCAATATAATCCCCGGTGCCTGATACTGTATAATCGGCAAAAGGGGCACTCCACAAATTGGAAAACCGTGCAAGACCCTTTGGTATAAAGCCAACCATTGTTGTAAACGCATCATTTCCCCATTCACCCCAGGCATCCCCTGAGGCAAGTAGCCCGATGGGAGCAAGGATACCGAGAACTGCAAGCCCAATTCCAAGTTTTGTTATATTTTTCATGCGGGCACCCCCTTTGCCATATTGGCTAAAATTTCCGGCATTGTTTTTCTCAAAAAAACCAGTACTCCGCCTGTAACAATGGCCTCGATTACTCCTGCAACTGTCATGTGGGCGAAAAGCATTGCAGGAATCGCCTGGGAAAGATTATAGGGACAATAAAGAGGGGTTCCGTTTGCCGTGTGAAACAAAACAGGCTGAAGCCCAAATTCAACTGCTGCGCACAAAGCTGCCGCATTTATCCCCACATAGCCTCCCACGGCTGCTCCTATCCACTGTCTTGTCGAATCTAAGGCCGATGATCCTGCAATAAGTCTGTAAACCCAGTAACCCACAATGGGAAGAACTATTGCCATATTAAACACATTTGCTCCATAGGACAGAATTCCGCCGTCTCCGAAAAAAATCGCCTGTATAAACAGAGCTGCAGAAACACCCATGACTGCAGCCCATGGTCCGAGTATAATTGCTATCAACACTCCCCCCACCGCATGGGCTGTTGTCCCGCCGGGAACCGGTGCATTAAACATCATAAGCACAAATGAAAATGCTGAAAAGATACTCAAAAGCGGAATCGTTTTTGTTGTAAGGGTTTTTTTCAATTTTCGGGCGGCAATATACCAGCAGGGAGCGGCAGCTGCATACATTACAGCACAGGTTTGGGGACTTAAATATCCGTCGGGAATATGCATTTTAAAACCTCCATTTGTCTATAACGGCCATGAGGCCGAGCTGGACTACGTTCCAGCGCCTCACAACGAAAATAAAAAGAGCATCAGTTACTTTATTAAAAGTACGCTCTTTCTTATAAACGGCCAGAAAATAAATTCCGGTTTGAAAAAAAATAAAATTGTAACGGCAACATAAAATGGCCGGGAATTAAAAACTGCAGATCCTTAATAAATACAGGATACGGAATGTCCTGTGCATTTTTTGCAATTGAAGAATGCAGCAGAAACCGGACTCTTTATGAAACCGTCTGTTCAAATAAAAACAAGCCACATAAAAACTAAAAAAGCCACGAAAGCTTCCAACAAATTGTTAAAAGTCTTCGTGACTTACTTTAAAAAATAGATTTTACTGCTTTGAAAAGTTTTGTCCAGATCGATCAGGTTCAAATTAATCCGAGCAGCTTCATACTGCTTATTGGAATAGACAAATAATTGAAAAATAGCTGTTTGTCAAGCTGATTTTATTTTTTTTGCACTACCGGATTTGTTTTTATTTAACTTTGTCGCCTTTTTGTTAAAAAAATAAAACGTAAAACATTACGTACATAAAATACGCGTCTTTTTGTCCATAATTTATCAGAATCCTTGATTGTTTGATCAGATCCGGGCTTTAATCCGGATCTGTTCCATGGCAGTTATTTGATCAGGAATTAAGGAATTCAGATTAAAATTTTAAACCGAATTCACTTGCAATATAGTATCTTGAGTCTTTTGGAGCGCCCTGATTATTGGCAAAACTGTCATCAGCACTGATATATGCACCTTCAATTCTGAAATACGTTGACTCTGAAAAATGATAGGTCGGTGTAAAAGTCACTGCAAAAATGTTGTCTGCCTTTATACTGTCTGTGTATATTTTACTGTCACCCTGATTGATATATTCGATTCTCAAAGGTAATTCAACATGATCGGACACTTTGGGGCAGATATAAAATGATGCACCAAGGGAATCCTGATCGTTGTTATCATATTTATCCCATTTATCGTTCCATCTCCAGTAATCTGCATTAAAGGCCATATAAACATTGCCTATTGTTTTTTCAAGGACAAAACCAAGGAGTTTTCTCATATTATTAACATTGTAATAATACAGCGTATAATCAGTATCCATTACTGAACCGCTTATACCGGCTTCCCAGGAGTTACCGGGACTGCCTGAAAAAGTACCGTCATCAATGGTATATTCGCTGTCATCTTTTCTGTTTTCATAAAATCCTGCATACACGTCAAATAACCCGTTAACTGAAACGGTTGCCCTTGTTCCATAGGCATTGTAGGGCTGCTGGGATGCAAGGGCACCAACGGTGATATTTTTATTATTGTATGTATATGTGTCTTCATATCCGGCATTGGGTGCAATAAGTCCCAGTTCAAGGCTGAAATAATCACAGGGTGAAAAGGTAAAATCAGCATACTCAAAATCCATGTCCGGCTGATTATCCGCATCATTGGGCGCATCAAAAAGAGAGGGTGTTGCCGTGCCTCCATAGGCACCGGAAAAACTTACAGGAAGATTTTCAGGGTTATAATCAACACCCACCATGAAATTTGTGACAAGGAACTTGTCATTGGAAACATCTTTTCCTGCAGCATCCGTGCCGGAATTTGTTGCATACAGATATCCCGTACTCGCCCCGATGTTTAAATTCAGATCCTTTAACCCTGTTTTCACGGTATTTTTAATGGTGGTCGCTTCGGTTATTCCCGATACTTCACCCTGTTCACCCTTCTGATCTGTTTTAACCTGTTTTCTATCTGCAACTTTATTTTCCAGTTCAGTAAGTCTTTGCTGCAGTATTTTAATCTGCTGCATCAATTCCTCATTGGATGCTGCCTTTGAAGTCTGCGGTAATCCTGCAAAAACAAAAAATGCCATCAATAACAATAATAATCTTTTCATATTTCTTCTCCTTAAAGTCCTTTTGTAGTCAATTAATAAATAATTTATATTTTTTTTAAGACAAACCCTCAGGATGCGTAAATTATTTTTTGGAAGTTCCCTGACTGTGCAAATCCCTGAATAATGCAGGGTAGCAATATACCGTATGGCAGTTATAAAAAAAACAAGCCGTTTAAAAACAAAAAAAGTCACGAAATCTTCCAACAAATTGTTAAAAGTCTTCGTGACTCACATTAAAAAATAAATTTTATTTTTTGAAAAGTTCTGCCTGAATGGATCAGGCTTATATTGGTCCTGGCAGTTTCATACTGCATTTGAAAAGCACAAATAGTTGAAAACCTGCTGTTTGTCAAGCTGGTTTTAAATTTTTCCGTATTATTAGATTTATTTTTATTCAACTCTGCTGCTGTTTTTATAATTTTAACGAGAGTTTTCCCTGAAACTGAATTTTTTGGTAAAAATTCATTTTTTGGATTTAAATGCATTATTTTCAAGCCGACAAGGGTTTCTATCTGGCTGTACAATGGATATGAATCATTTACATCTTTGATTTTAACGGGGGCAAAGGAATCCGGAAGATCAAAATACATAAACAACGCATAGGCAACATCTCCTTTTGTTATGGGAGCATCAGGGTAAAATTCATATTTTTTAACATTGTTAAAAAGCCCCTTGTATACAGCTGTTTCAATATACTTGTACCTGTCTCCGAAATAATCAATATCCCTGAAATCTCCGTATTTATGTTTTGAATCCGCTCTTTTCCGTATATCATGGAGATAATTTGGGGTTTTAAGGCGGATGTTCATCATTTTAACGAGTATCTCTGCAAAATCAGCCCTTGTAATCACACGCTTTTTAATGAATCTGCTGATATCATTAAAATATGCAGGATATAAGATTCTTCCTATTTCATATATTCCGTCCGATAATCTCAACGTGGGCCTTGAGACTATTTTTTCATCAATTATAAATACCTGATGATTTCTCACTGCTTTAATAGCCCTGAATCCGCCTTCTTCCCTGATTTTCCTGATATTTACGTGGTTCATTGCACCGCGCTGGGCAAGAAACACATCAATTTGACCGCCATGGGATAAAATACGTTCCTTTCCATATTCGGCAATATTGGTTCCCCTTCTCGCCTTTGCATCCTCTGCAATATCGATCCCTCCGGCGGTTTTAAGGGCAAATACGGCAATGGAGGATGGAGCAAAAGTTTTCATTCTGCTGTGTATCGATTCAAAATAGACTTTTTTCCTTTTTGACAGAGGAATTTTTTTCACAATTGCCTTAATTTTTTCAAGTTCCCCATGAAAATCATCTATCATTTTGTCCGCCTGTTTTTCTTTTCCCGTGAGCATGCCAAGATCTTTCCAGTATGAAAACATTTCATCCACGGTTCTCGGCTGCAGAGAAACAACCGTTATTCCAGCCCTTGTCAATTCTTTTACCAGGCCTTTATATGCACGGGCTATCATAGGCCTTATCAAAATCAGATCAGGACGGGCTGCAATAAATTTTTCAGCATCATCATGGTAGGAAAAAACAGGCTTTTTCATGGTCATGGGCGGATAGGCCTCATTTTTGGAAACCCCTATTATTTCACTGTCAAGTCCTAAGGAAAAAAGATTCTCAGTATGAGCTCCGTACAGGGAAATTATCCTTTTAAATGGCTTTTTTATAATTATTTTATTGTTGGAACTGTCCGTAAAGGTAAAGGCATAGGTATTTATAACAGTGCCCATTATCAGCATAAATCCAATGGCCGCAAGTATATACGAAGCTTTTTTTCTCATAATGAAAATTTTCCTCTTGTCTTCAAACCTGTTAAATAGTGTAAATATTCGATCCTTAATCATGTAAATTTTGGGAAGTGCTTCATATTCGCATATTTGGGACTGCAAAAGCATACCAAAGCGGGCGATGCCCGCAACCCATTTACCTCCCCCAAATTTCTTGTTTTTTTTGACAGGAATTGAGGAGTAAGGCACTAATGCTATTGTGAAGGCCAAAATAGGTGAAGATGGAGTGCCGGCCGAATATTTACTAAATAGTGCCTGATTGCCCTGTAAATACAAGATCATATCATCCGTAGGGAAGCAGAAGATATCCAATCCCAAGGCAATCAGGCAACCCGCACCATTGACAGAGATGGTGAAGCCTGCAACATGAATCTACAATTTTATCTTATTATCCTTTGCAACATCCTTTATATGCTGAATGAGGATCTTACCTATTTCAGGGTTTTCTCCGATTCCGTGGATCACTGTGATGACCCTTATGCCATGGGCTTTTATAACATTTTTCCATGAATCATCACCGCTGCCTGCCATATCATTATTTGCATGATCCCCTGCCACAATCATCAAAGGCTTTAACACAATTTTTTTAATCTTGTAGTGCATAAGGCCGTTTACAACATTTTCAAGTGAAGGATACCCTTCTACCGTGCCAATGAAAATCGGAGTGTCGGGATACATTTTTCTCATTGCCTGCTGAAATTCTATATAAGCGCCGGTTGTGAGAAATTCATTTCCATGGCCCATGTAAACAAGAGCCGCCTTATCTTTCTTTGCAAGGGCTACATCCTTTGCCATGGCCCTTGCACAGATTTTTATATCTTTATGATAATCATATTCAGGCCCTTTTTTTCCTAAAATGGGACGGCCAAGCACAAGCTTTTTAAAGGGCATATATTTTTTCTTAACGGTTTTAATGGTATTAAGTCCGTTGATATAGGAGGAAAGATCTGTGTATTCTTCTCCCTCATATACGTGGGTTGGCTGCACAATAATCGTGTTATAGCCCTCATCCTGAAGATCCGCAATTGTTGCAAGGGGCCCCTTCACAAAAAGTATCTCTTTTGGAATATTTTTATTTTCTTTTAAGAACTGTTTGTCACCCTGTCTTCTATGCCAGATTCTCCTGATGATATTTGATGTAAAGGCGATTTTAATCTTAATTCCTGGAAAGGCTTTCTGTGCCTCTTTCTGCAGATCTGTAAATGAAATTAAAGCCGAAGGGTAACTTGTACCAAAACCGGCCAGTACAATGGCTTTTTTGATCTTTTGCCTGCCCATGGCAAAGGAAGATGCAACAAGAGCCAGTGATAAAATAAATGCAATACAAAAATAATTAAACTTTTTCATAATAAAACCTCACATTAATTGTGTTATGGTCGAGAACATAATCCATCAAACAAAATTGCAAAGGATTCCGGTTAAACTGCAAAATGCATCAAAGATTTTATTCTGTCCCTGTTCAAAAAACAAAAATCCCCGAACCAAAATAAATTGATCCGGGGATACCGTTTTTTATCCACCATCAAGTCCGCATCATCCTGTTCCACGAGGATAATACATTTTATTCCATACATTATGAGCAGGTCTTCTGGCTTCCCTTCTTTTCCGACACCTTCCCGTTTCAAATAAGAAAAACAGTGGCATAATTGCCGTAAAAGTTCATTTTTTTACAATTAAAAAAATGATGGGGGTTACAGCGGCGGGTCCGCGACGGATTTGCACCGTCTTCCCTTTTCAGTCTGAATTCAGACAACACATAAATTTTGTAGCAGATATAAAAGGAATTTAAAGGCAAGTCAAGGAAAAATTAAAAAATATTGATTAATCAAATTTTATCTTGACAAAGCAGTTTAACAGGTATTATTCTTTAATAAGAATTAATCTTAATTAAAGTTTTATCTATTATTGATGATTCCAGACAAAGCCTGCCCGGCCTTATGGCAATTTTTTGAGGCTCTGTCGCGCAGTTCGGCCCGACCTCATGGCAGTTATAATAAATTTGAATGCTATTTTTTATGGATAAAAATAAACAAACAGCCCGTTTTGAAGAGGTCTGCAGGGAAAACGGCTTAAAGGTTACACACCAGCGTCTGGAAATTTACCGTACCTTGGCGCAGTCTGACGCACATCCCTCTGCCGAGGCCCTTCATAAATTACTCGTGGAAAAAATGCCGACACTGTCCATAGACACGGTGTATCGAACCCTTGCCACTTTTGAAGAACTTGGCCTGGTTAAGCGGGTTGGAACCATGGCAAGCAGGGCAAGATTTGAGGCAAAAATAGATCAGCATCACCATTTTTTCTGTGATCAATGCGGACAATTGATCGATTTTACATGGAATTCTTTTGATGCCATGTATATACCTGAAGAAATGAAGGGGTTGGGCAAGATCCTGGAAAAAAATGTTGTTCTCCACGGGATCTGTTCAAAATGCCTTTCAAAAAAATAAATAGATAGATAATCTGAACCTGTTTTTATTTTCGGTCATTTTTTTGTGACATTTTTTTTTGGCCTGTTGATAAGAATAATTATTATATAAGTTTAACAACTAAAACGTAAAAATTCGTTTTATCATTAACCCCTGCCTGAAATCAGGTCAGGACAAAACGCAAAGGAGGCAGTACAATGTCAGAAACAAAGAAATTAACAACAAATGCAGGAGCACCCGTTGTTGACAACCAGAATGTAATCACCGCAGGCCCTCATGGGCCAATGATGCTCCAGGATGTCTGGTTCATGGAAAAACTCGCCCATTTTGACCGTGAAGTGATACCGGAACGCAGAATGCACGCAAAGGGTTCCGGCGCCTTTGGTTCTTTTACTGTGACAAATGATATCACAAGCTACACAAAGGCAAAAATTTTTTCAAAAATCGGTAAAAAGACAGAGATGTTTGCCCGTTTTTCAACGGTGGCAGGAGAGCGTGGAGCTGCCGATGCAGAGCGGGATATCCGGGGATTTGCCCTGAAATTTTACACAGAAGAGGGAAACTGGGATCTTGTGGGCAATAATACACCTGTGTTTTTCCTGCGCGACCCTCTTAAATTTCCGGATCTTAATCATGCCGTAAAAAGAGATCCGAGAACCAATATGCGCAGTGCAGAAAACAACTGGGACTTCTGGACATCGCTGCCCGAAGCCCTGCACCAGGTTACAATCACCATGAGTGACCGCGGTATTCCTGCAAGTTACAGACATATGCACGGATTCGGCAGCCACACATTCAGTCTTATCAATGCCGATAATGAGAGGTTCTGGGTAAAATTTCATTTCAGAAGTCAGCAGGGAATTAAAAATCTCACCGATGCCGAGGCAGAAAAAATGATCGGGCAGTGCAGGGAGAGCCATCAGCGTGATCTCTATGAAAGCATAGAAAGAAAAGATTATCCGCGCTGGACCATGTTTATCCAGATCATGCCGGAAAAAGAGGCCACAGAATGCCCATACAACCCATTTGATCTGACAAAGGTATGGTATCATAAGGACTATCCTTTAATTGAAGTGGGCGAAATGGAATTAAACAGAAATCCTGAAAACTATTTTTCAGATGTTGAGCAGTCTGCCTTTAATCCGGCAAGTGTGGTTCCGGGGATCAGTTTCTCTCCGGATAAGATGCTGCAGGGAAGGCTTTTTTCCTATGCCGATGCCCAGAGATACCGCCTTGGAGTAAATCATCACCAGATCCCTGTCAATGCAGCCAGGTGTCCTTTTCACAGTTATCACCGCGACGGTGCCATGCGTGTGGACGGAAATTACGGCAGTACCATAGGGTATGAACCAAATTCAAAAGAACAATGGCAGGAACAGCCTGATTTTTCAGAACCACCCCTTGCCATTGAAGGCGGCATGGATCACTTTAATCACCGGGAGGATGATGACTATTACTCCCAGCCGGGAAAACTCTTCCGATTGATGACTTATGAACAAAAGCAGGTGCTTTTTGAAAACACTGCAAGGGCAATGGGTGATGTACCTGAAAAAATTAAAATCCGGCATGCAGGCAATTGTTTTAAAGCCGATCCTGAATACGGAAAAGGAATAGCCGAATCACTTAATATTTCCATGGACAAAATAACCGGTTAATCCGGCATTTTGTGTGCCGTAGAAAATTTTAAATAGAATCAAAAACAACATTACCGTTAAAATCAAAAATAACAGCCCTGATGTTAAATTTTGAATGGGAAAATTTATCGGCGGATTCAATTATTTTTTTCCCCACAAAAGAGATTATGTCAGGATAATCCGGGTATATATAGGTAAATGCGTGGCGGGCGCTGTTGGACTGTAAAACTTTTTCAACAATAATTTTATCCTTTGTTAAATTTTCTGTCCACAGGGCAAGTTTTTTCATGGTAAGTTCTGATTTTGCAGCGTGGGTATGGGGAAACCCCATGGCCATTTTAACAGCTTTGCCGAAAAAAACAGTGATAATAATATTTTTGATAGTTTCAGCAGCTTCCGCCTCGTTCAGTGATGCCCGGAAAAAATCACCGATTTGTATAAAGGAGTCTTCCCTGAAATCGGGGAAAAGTCCCATTGCAAATCTTTCGCTTCTCCTTCCCGTTGTAAAGACAAGGGTATCCGAACCCATGGCCTTTGCAACGGATATCCCGTATTTTATGGTTGCAATATAGGCCTCATGGGACATGGGTTTCACAATGCCCGTTGTCCCTAATATGGATATCCCCCCCTCTATTCCAAGCCTGAAATTAAGGGTTTTTTTTGCAAGTTCTTCGCCCTTTGGCACAAAAATTTCAACCTCAACTTTGATTTTTCCCATTTGTCCGAAAAAATCAAGCACATCATTCACAGCTTCAAGAATCATTTTTTGGGGACCCGGATTAATGGCGGGCTGTCCGCAGGCAACTTCAAGGCCCGGCTTTGTTACCATGCCCACGCCCCTGCCCCCTTTAATTATAATATCCGGATTGTGATTATCATCATCATTAAAAAACAGTATTCTTCCCGTCATAACCGGTAAATCTGTGTTTACATCACAATGATCATCAACAGAATCGCCTTTTAACGGAAAAATTGAAACCCTTGCCCCTATTTCAGCTTTATGTGTCACATCGGGATCATCTCCTGCATCTTTTATTACAACGGCTTCTGCTTTACTTTGAGATTTTTTTTCTGTTTTATGGATGGGGATAAGAATCGTTTCATTGGTTAAAAATCTTATGGTTACCGCCTTTTTCTCCTGATCTGCCAAAAGAAAGAAAAGCGCTGCCTTTGCAGCAGCAGCCGCTGCAGCACCTGTTGTAAACCCACGTTTTAATTTTTTATGGGATGTCATATTATAAAAGACCTTTCTTAAAAGAAGCGCATGAACTTACAAAGGCATGTCCTGCGGAATTCATGGACCCCGGCCTGTCAGCACTGCCAAAATGAATGTGCAGATAGCTTCCCAGGGTGTTAGTTATCTGAAATCCATCAAGAGACAGTTTCTGTTTATTTCTGTTGAAAACAGAATAAATTCTTTCGGGAAACAAATTTTTTGTATCACCGCCATGGGGCAGATCCAGCTTTTCATATAAATCATCAAGAAATGAATAATGAAATTCATGTCCCCTGAGAATATCACCTTTGCTGCCCACAAGGGTATCTTTTTTCAGCATGATTTCCCTGTAACCAAGGGATCTCATTTTTTTTGATATTGAAAC
>WGCX01000301.1 GCA_015493575.1 Desulfobacteraceae bacterium
CAGAATCTTTGATCCTTTAAGGATCGAAAATTTTATAAGTTGAACGAGATTGCTTGCCTTCCGGCCCATCTACTTCGTTGCATCAAAGGCCGAATACGTTGAGTATGCAACCTTTAATGCGCCTTGTACATTGGCCGGGATTCTGCGCAATTTCTGTTCAATTTATTTCATCTCCGATCCTTATTTAATTTTAACATGATTTCATTGTGATCTGATTTTATTCTGAAATTTCACGGATATATTTAAAAAGGGCTTTAAAAGATTTTAAATTATATTTTTTACCAGTCTGTTTTTTCTCAATTTCCCTTGCTGCGTTTCTTGTGAGGATACGAAGCCGCTGCCTGTCTGTGTCAGGATAAAGTTCAATGAATTTTTCAATGAAATGGTCAGGCTCACGCAGCAGATCGTCCCTCCATTTTTCAATTTTTTTAAATTTTTCAACTGCAAAATCACGTCCCATGGAGACCTTGCTTAAAGCCATAGTTACAATTTTCGGGTCTATCTTGCGCATTATTGAACCGATAAACTGGAACTGCCGCCTTTTTGCTCCGAATTTTTCTATGGATTTGACTGTAATAACAGCCTTTTTAAGTTCTTCAGGAATATCCATAAGTTTTATCTGATCCACTGAAAAACTGGCAAGCTTTTCCCCAAGTTTCTGCAGATTTTCAGCTTCACGTTTAACGGCAGTCCTGCTTTTTTTTTCAGTTAATTTATTCATCTTCCCCGCCAAACAGACTTCCGAGAATTCCTCCTCCCACGGCGGCTCCTGCACCGCCTATGGTTTTAGCCATGGTACCTATTCCGCCGGATTCCGATTCACCGGATGACAAACCGATCTGACGTCGTAATTTTGCAAGTGTCATTGTCTGGATAATAACTTTTCCAGGGCCTGTAAGGGTGGTCAGGAAAATCCCCTCCCCTCCGAAAAGAGCGGATTTTATACCTCCTGCCATTTGCACATCATAGGTTACACTGTCCTCCCAGGCGACAACTGATCCGGTATCTATTCTCATGGTTTCTCCTGCATCAAGGTCAAAGGTAACAAGATCACCGCCTGCATGGATAAAAACAAGTCCGTCACCTGAAATTTTTTCAACAATAAGACCTTCTCCCCCAAAAAGAGCGCCCCCGATTTTTTTCTGCATGGCAATGGAGATGTCAATCTCACCTATTGCTGCAATAAATGCATCTTTCTGGGCAAGCATGGTCTGGTTGGAAAGGCCAATGGGCAGAATCCTTCCGGGAAAATCTCCTGCAAAACCTGCCTGTCCGTTTCCTTCATAATAGGTGAAAAACAAAGATTCACCGGCAAGAACTCTTTTTCCCGCACCCATGACCTTGCCGAAAAAACCGGTTCCCTCCATTTCAGGCAGGCGGCTTTCCATTGTGACATTGCCCCTGGTATAGATCATTTTCCCTGCCTCTGCAAACACCTTGAACTTTGGATCAATGCTGATTTTCAGCATTTCAAGGTTGTCACCTACAATTTCATAGTACTGGGTTTGCCTGTCCATAATCTTCATAAAATGTTCCCCCCTTTGAATTTTTTTATGACGGTCATGAGGCCGAACGGTTGACCCGCAGACAGCCTCAAAAAATCAAATATTCTGATACAGAACCATATTAGCACCATTGCGGTTAATTTAATTCATCCCAACACACAGATCATTAAGTCACCGGCTCCTGTAATTTTCTTGACACCCGGGATTCTATACTGTATCAAAGATTACTTAAAATTTCCATGCAATACAGCCTGGGAGTATAACTTTTAAACAAAATCAGGTTATTTCCAGAGGTACCGAATACTAAAAATATAATTAAGTGCTGAAATAAACCTTTTAAAATCCGGAAAATCCGGAAAATCCGGATCTGCCCCATGACAGTTATAAAATAATACAAGAAAACAATAGAAAATACCATGAGTAAAGACACCAATATCAATCAAATCAGAAATATAGGAATAATGGCCCACATTGATGCGGGCAAAACGACCGTAACAGAGCGTATCCTGTATTATACCGGTAAATCACATAAACTCGGTGAAGTACATGACGGTGAAGCTGTGATGGACTGGATGGAAGATGAGCAGAACAGAGGCATTACAATCACCTCTGCTGTCACCACCTGCCAGTGGAAAAAGTCCCAGATTCATATCATTGACACCCCGGGGCATGTTGATTTCACCATTGAGGTGGAGCGTGCTTTAAGGGTGCTTGACGGTGCCGTTGCCGTGTTCTGCGCCGTGGGGGGAGTTGAACCCCAGTCCGAGACAGTCTGGCACCAGGCTGACAAATACTCTGTCCCGAGAATCGTTTTCATAAATAAAATGGACAGGACCGGGGCAGATTATTTCAATGTCATTGAGATGATGAAAGAAAAATTCAATGCAAATCCCCTGATTCTTCAACTTCCCGTTGGCAGGGAGGAAAACTTTTCAGGTGTTATTGATCTTGTTAAAATGAAGCAGATCAAATGGCATGATGAAAGCCTTGGCGCTGAATATGATATCACTGAGATCATGCCGGATCTTGAACAAAAGGCAAAAAAATACAGGGAAGAACTCCTTGAAATCATTGCAGAAACCGATGATGATTTAATGGAAAAATACCTTGGAGAGGAGCCCATTTCAACCAAAGAAATTAAAAATGCAATACGAAAAGCCACATTAAAAAGACAGGTCATACCTGTTATGTGCGGGAGCGCACTGAGAAATAAGGGAATACAGCCCCTGCTTGATGCCATCGAAGCATTTCTGCCAAGCCCTAAAGACATTCCCCCGGTAAAGGGAATTGATCCTGACACTGAAGAACCCCTGGAATTTCCAGCGCAGAAAACAGCAAATCCTTCAGCACTTATTTTTAAAGTTTCCATGATCGAAGGAAGAAAACTCTCCTTTGCAAGGATCTACAGCGGAACTTTTATTTCCGGCTCAGATGTTTATAATTCCTCTTTAAAGAAAAAGGAAAAACTCTCCAGAATACTTAGAATGCACGCAAATAAAAGGGAAAGGGTCAAACAGGCCTCTGCAGGTGAAATAGTTGGAATTGTGGGCTTGAAATTTTCTTCCACAGGGGACACTCTATGCTCCGAAGACAAACCTGTTCTTTTAGAAAAAATGGAATTTGACAAACCTGTTATTTCCATTGCCATAGAACCTAAAACCCATGCAGACCAGGAAAAACTAAATGAGGTTCTTAAAAAATTCACCATTGAAGATCCGACATTAAAGGTTACCGAGGATAAAGACACCGGCCAGACAATACTTTCCGGCATGGGTGAACTCCACCTTGAAATAATTATAAGCCGGATGCTGAGGGAATTTAAGACAAATGTAAATGTGGGAAATCCCCAGGTTGTCAGCAGGGAATCCATTGACGCGCCTGTAACGGGCAGAGCTGTTTTTGACAGGGAAATTTCAGGAAAACAGCATTTTGCAGAGGTGATTATTGAATTAAGCCCACTTCAAAGAGGAGAAGGGATAAAATTCGAGTCAATGGCGTCTGAAGATGAAATCCGTACAGAATATTATCCCGTTATTGAAAAAAGTGCAAGGGACAGTCTTGAAAACGGTTATATCAAGGGCTATCCCTTTGTGGATACCCTGATTACACTTAAAGGCGGATCTTTTAATGAACTAAGTTCGGAACTTGCTTTTTCCGCATGTGCTGCAATGGCATGCAGGGATGCACTGGAAAAAGGAAATGTTTTCCTGCTTGAGCCAATAATGGATGTGGATGTTTTAATTCCTGAAAAATACATGGGTGACGCCATTGCTGATCTTAATTCAAGGGGGGGCAAAATTGAATCCATTACCCCAAAGGGATCAATTCAGATGATAAAGGCAACCATGCCTCTTTCAAAGATGTTCGGCTATTCAACGGCACTTCGGTCAGCATCCCAGGGAAGGGGAACATTCACCATGAAATTTTCCCGTTTTGACAGAATATAACTGCCATGAGGCAGATCTGAACTGCGTTACTATGCCTCGCAACGAATCTAAAAAGAGTACTTGTTACTTTGACAAAATAAAGCTCTTTCATATAAACGGCCATGGTGCAGGCCTTAATTCAATTCCGATCAGGCGCTGTGTGCAGGTTTTATTCCTCATCATCGCATTGTTTCTCGGCATTAAATTTTATATGTTTACAGGTCAACTATCTTCCGGTGCAGCAGTTCACATTGCAAGGCCTGCCGGAGTTGAAGCTTTTCTTCCCATCAGTGCCCTTGTCAGCCTGAAATATTTTTTACTCACAGGCATTATCAATAAGATACATCCTGCCGGATTAATCATTTTTATCATGATCCTGTCCACGGCTGTTGTATTTAAAAAAGTGTTCTGCGCCTGGATCTGTCCCTTTGGTCTTTTGTCAGATTATCTTGAAAAACTTCATTTACATATATTTGGCAAAAAGATTAATCTTCCCCAATGGGTGGACTTTCCCTTAAGAGGAATAAAATATATAATTGCAGGCTTTTTTTTATGGAGTGTTTTTTTTGCAATGCCGGCAGTTGATCTTAAACAATTTATTCAAAGCCCTTATAACACCTTTGCAGATATTAAAATGCTTGAATTTTTCACCAATATTTCCGCTGTATCTTTTATCGTTATTACTATTCTCATTTTAATGTCCGTTATAATCAGTCATTTCTGGTGCAGGTATCTTTGTCCTTATGGCGCTCTTCTCGGTATTACAGGCATTTTCAGCCCTGGAAAAATTCACAGAGATGATGAAAAATGTTTAAAATGCGGAAAATGTGAAAAAGTATGTCCGGGCTTGATACCCATCATGGAAAAGAAAAAGATTAATTCCCTGGAATGCTCTGCATGCCTTAGATGTGTTGATGCATGTCCCGAGAAAAACGTCATAAAGTTTTCTTTTTTCCCCGGGAATACACCTGTGAGTCAGAAAAAAATAGCCCTGGTCCTCATTGTTTTTTTTACATTGGGAATCACTGCATCAAAATTAAGTGGCCACTGGCAGAATAATGTTCCTGTTAAAGCTTACCGACAATATATTTTAAACAGCAGAATGCAATCAAATATGCCGGTCAGAATAAGCAGAAAAGAGATGAAACACATGATTGAAATGATGCAGAAAATGCAGAGAATGCAGAAATAATGCAAAAAAGCAGAAATAATGTAAAAAACAGAAATAATGTAAAAAAAGCAGAAATAATGTAAAAAGAAGCAGAAATAATGTAAAAAGAAGCAAATAATGTAGAGCAAGAAGCCGGCCAGAGCTGTGTTTCAGGGTGAAAATGCAGAAATAATTCTAAAAGGAGAAAAAGATGGCTATTCCCGGAAATCTTTTAACAACCGCAATGGGGGTCATGCCCCACAAAAATATTGATCAGGCACTTGAAGCTGCATTGAGCATGGATGTTCCGTTCTGGCCCCAGCTGCCAAGGTACAGCTACTATGAAGACATGTACGTCCAGGCTGCAGAACATTTCCCGGGTATTGTTCTCGATATTGAAAAACAGACATTAAAATTTTCCATGGATAAATTTATACTTGAATTTGAAGACATCATGGAACATTTTGAGGAACCGGAATATTTTGATGTAAGTGAAACCTATTCAGCTGTTTATAACAGATTTCTATCCCTTGATCTTGCAGGCCGGCCTGCCATCCGGGGACAGCTTGAAGGCCCTGTGAGTTTCGGGTTTAATATACTTGATCAGGATGAACGTCCTATTTTATTTGACGATACCATCCGTCCCTTTATGTATGAATTCATGGCAAAACGCATAAATATTCAGCTGATTAGATTAAAAGAGCTTAACTCCAATGCATTCATGTTCATTGATGAACCCGGGCTGCAGTTTATCTTTTCAGCAATGTCAGGATACAGTGATATAAAGGCAAAAACCGACCTGGATGAGTTTTTATCAACAATTGATTCTCCCCGGGGTATTCACCTGTGCGGAAATCCGGACTGGGATTTTTTACTGAATCTTGACATTGACATACTTTCCATGGATGTATATACAAACGCAGAAAGATTCGGTTCCTGCACCCAATCCATAAAACGGTTTCTTGACCGTGGCGGTATTATTGTGTGGGGTATTATTCCAACGGGATTTGAAGCATATGAAAAAGAAAATCTGAATTTTCTGACCATGCAGCTTGAAACCATATGGAAGCAGTTGGACAAAAGAGGCATTGACATAACCCAGATGCTTAAGCAGAGCATGCTGTCTCCTGCAACCTGCTGCCTTATAAACCCTGACGGAGAGAAAACAGTTGAAAAAGCCTTTAAAATGGTCAATGATTTATCTGAAATATTGAAAACAAAATATAAAATTATTTGATTTTATCCCTTTTGAGTAACCCCCTAATCATAGAATGCACCTGATTATTTAATTGTCTCGGTTCGGCGTGTTTGTAAAA
>WGCX01000302.1 GCA_015493575.1 Desulfobacteraceae bacterium
TTGGTATGGTTACAGGTGTTGCCTTTGCCGGTTTGATCTTCAGCTCTGTCTTTAATGAACTCAGCCATGGATTAAGCCTGAAAAATTATTCTGATCTGCTGGAGTCCTGTTTTATGGCCGGCTTTCACAGGGCCATGATGGCAGGTGCTGTGATTGCCCTTGCCGGAAGTGTTCTTTCTTACATGAGAGGTTCTGATAAACCTGTTACAGGTGAGCCGGATTTGTAAAACCGCTAAAAAAAAGAATGGAAAAACGGAGTTTATGATGAACTATGTAATGAAGCTTGTAAAAACAGCTTCAACAACAGGATATTTTGATGTTGTTCCCCACGATGATATAAAATTTGAAAATGCTGTTAAAATACTGAATAACCGTCCATATGATTCTTTTTTACATCGATATGTATTAAATTGTTTAAAAGATTTTAACGATAAACAGATTTCAACCTTAATAAAGAAAGCAAAAAAGGACGGGGACCTAGTTCTCCAGTCCATTGCATGTGAGAGGATTCTTTTGTCCGGCAGTCTTGTTAAGGCTGAAAAATTTTTTTCAGAAAAGAAAATAAAGGCATTGAAAAGAAAATCTCCACTGATCAATATACGTTCAGCCACTGGAAATAATAAAAGGCTGCATTCAAAATGGGTTGCATTGTTTAGAGAAAACATTGTTTTCCACAGGGAGCTTCCCTTATCTGATGCCACAGTCCTTCCGTTGATCTGTACTGGAGAATGCTCCGTTAAAAGGGAACCTGGTTTAAGCGTTGAAGATTTGCATCATAAATATCAGGGAAATTCCCGGCCAATAAATTTCTCCATTGAAAAAACAATTGAGACTGCCCTTTGCTGTCTTAAAAATGCGGGGGTTATACTGAAACAAGAGATGCGACATGAATCAAGTCTTTCCCCCTTTGCCCTTTTAAGGCAGTGGAAATTTGATATTGATGTTGAAAACAGCAGGAATGTTTTTCATCTGTCAGGAGAGCAGACAAGCTATGGAAAAGGACTTACCCTTGAACATGCAAGAGTTTCTCTGACCATGGAAATAGTTGAAAGATGTTCAGCTTTTGCCTCGGTAAATTCCAGTGGAGTAGATGGCTTTGTTAAGGAATATCCACTTTTTTACGGTTCATATCGAGATATTGTGTCCAAAAATAACATGGCTGTAAATCCGGATGAACTTGCCATGGAAATACAGTATGGTAATGAGCCCCTTTACTGGATGGAGGGTGAAACAACCGGTGAAAAAATCAGACAGGATGAAGTGATCGTCAAAAGAGATACAAGCACAGGTGAAGATGTCGCATTATTTAATAATAACAGCACAGACAGAAACAGGTTTAATGATAAGCTGAAAGAAAGATGCGAAAAAAAAGATAAAAATACATTAAAAAAGATCTTTGTTCCTGTGCAGTCGGTGTTTTTGTTTTCCAATCTCGATGAAGTTGATCTTTTTTCAGGCATTGGGTCAACGGGATTTGCCTCGGGTAACACAATGGAGCAGGCAAAGGTTGCAGCTCTGCTTGAAATCATTGAACGCCATCAGGAGGCAGTGGTTCCCTTTGAGATTTCCAGGTGTTTCAGGCTTGTGGTCGAGGACAGAGAGAAGAACAGGGATCTTGCAGTGCTGCTTGAATCCTGTTATTCTCTTGGCATAGATTTACTATTTCAGGATATTACACCGGAATATGGCGTTCCGTGCTGCAAATGTTTTGTAACGGGGACTGATGGTACAATTTACAAGGGGACGGCAGCGGGCCTGAATGCAAAAAAAGCCATTATTTCTGCGATAACGGAGACAAATTACCCCTTTCCAAATTCTCCTGTATCTGAAAAAGGACCTGATAATCTGATCATTGTGGGATTTGAGAACCTGCCGGATTATTCAACTGGAGATTATTCTTCTGATCTTGCCCTGCTTGAGCATGTTCTTGTTTCAAATGGATTTTGTCCCAGCTATATTGATCTCACGCGAAAAGATATTGGATTGCCCGTTGTAAAGGCTGTTATTCCGGGTATGGATATTATTGGAGATTTTGACGAGTTTTCAAGGGTTCATCCCGAGCTATTCCAAAATTATCTCAAACTTAATTCAAAATTGTAGCCTTTCAGATAATTATCTGATTCTAAAATTTGGCACAAGGTCTTAAAAGAAGGAGTTGTATTAGTCATACGTTGACGACTGATAATAAAGGTGAAATTATTTTTATGGAAGTCTATACCCTCAGTTTGATCTTTACCGGGGAGAATGCGTTGTCCTACTGAAAAAAACATGGCAGGGCTTTGTTCTAAACCCTGCCATGAAAATTTTTAAAAATAAGAGTTTCCATATTTATTGAGAGGTCGTCCGGGAATTTTCAGATCGACCTCATGACAGTTAATATGGATTTTTGAAGGCCATCTTATTCTTCGACATAGAATGGCCATTTGTGGAAAAACCATTCATTCCACAACAGAGGAATAATCCACCAGAAATTCCACAGCAGAGATTCTCCATTGGGAAATCTGTGTGAAAATTCAGCCATGTGAGGATTGCCCAGACCCCAGAAACCAAAATTAGCATAGTAGAAAAACCAGTAACTTATTGCAGTGAGAATCAGAACGCCGATTGTCCTGAGCCAGAAAGCACCCCAGCTGTCTTTGTCCTGCATTCCGCAGCAATCGTCAAAATAATGGTGCCAGATAAGAAAAGGAATAAGGGTAAAACCTGCAATCTCAGCAGAATGAAGCCATAGAAATCTTGTTACCTCACCTGCTCCCTTTGCCTCGTGCAGATGATGAAATGTTTCTTCGGGTACCCATAGAGGAATGATTTTCATACTTATCAGTGCAAGTATATATGCACCTATAAAGGAAAGAATTACAGAAATAATTCCCTTCCAGGGCTGGGGCAGAGTAATAATACTCCAGGGCTTCATGCGCCAGACATTTGCAGTGATAAAGAGGATAACAATGGCCCATTCCCACCATCCAAATACCCAGTGGACATGTGGGGTTCCGCCTATACCTGCCCACCATGGAGTGCTCAGAGCAGGGCTTTTAAAAATTAGGCCGAAAAAAGGTACTATGAGAATTGTATAGGCAAACAGTGTAATCACCGAAGCCCATCCGAATTCTGCAACGCCTGCAGCGGGCTGCTTCAGATCACTTGGGCGTACAGGCCATTTTTCAAAGAAAATGGTCACTACGGGATATGTGTAAAAACCAATTAAAACAAAACACACGATTGCAACCTGGGCAAGTTTTCCCGGTTTGCCAATGGCATCAAGACCATAATAGCTTAAAAAATTAAATCCTAATCCAAGAATGCGGTAAAATACAATATCTATAACAAACCAGACAATTGCAACATTCATAATGGTCTGAACAATACCCCGCATGGGCTGCCCAAGGTTCTGGACCGGCCAGTCTCCGAGAAACATATGCTGCCAGAGTCCCACAAGAATCATCATTGCAAGGAACATTACAAAGGGATAGGGAAACCATCCCACAGGCCCCCTTGGATCACTTAAAATGTACCATGTCCCCCATGCGATCAAAAAGAAAACAATAAATGAAATAATTCCGGTTAAAGGTTGTCCCCAGCGGGGTTTTAATTCACCAGTTGCCATAATTCCTCCTTGTTGAAAAAAATGGTTAATTGTACCTTTGATGACCTTAATACCTTAATGTGCAAGTATAAGGGAACTTCCAAAAAATAATTTACGCATTCTGTTTACCCTTTTGCCCGGTTTCTCTGTTGTGATAACAGGCACATAGTTCGACTATGCACCTGTCATCACGCCTTGAAAACGAACAAAAGTAATGCACGATATACGTCTATTATTTTCTTCCAGTTCCCTAATGAAAAATAAAAGCCAGAAAATTACATCTGTCTGTAAGGCTTTCATAAGATAATTTCATTATCTTAATTATAGTCAGCTTTTTCCCTGATTTTTTCTTTTTTCCGTTAATCCTCCTTTTTTTTGTTAAAATGGTTATTGTTTTTTAATATGAATTAGAATGTAAACGAACTACATTCATTGGCTATGCGCTGGCCCATTTTTTGTCAGAATCTTTGATTCTTTGAGGCTTCTGAGAAAATCAGGGTCTGCCTCATGTCGGTATATAAAATATAGTTTGAAATCCGGACAGAAGCCCGGTATGTTGAACCAGTTGTCGAATTGAATATGTCAGTTACTGAGCGCTCGGTCAGGTGATGTATAAACTTTTTATGCATTGTTTTGCGATTTCTGCGCTAATGTTAATTATTGATAAAGGTAAAATCGAAACTTAATGTACGGGTGATGCTTTTTAAAACTTAATTTATAAGCAATAATTTTCTATAGCTGTCTTATTAAACTAACGAGCGCTCACTCTATGAGTGTGAAAAATATAGTTTAATATAATTATATTTGTCAAAGACTTTTTTATTTTTATTAACTGAAAAATCTTTATTCCACAGTTTATCAATTTTAAAGGTGTTTTTCTTAGATTGTTCTTGATTTTATATGTCACAGGCTGTATCTTAACTGGTTCTATATATTTTATATTGAATATGCTTATACAAATATGCAAATATCAATGGCAAAATAAAAAAGCTTCTTTTTTATTTTGCCATTGATATTTATGTGCTCCCATTTAAATTAAAAAGGACTGAAATGAAGAAAAAAACAGAGAACAGTGAAATACGAAATATTGCAATTATTGCACACGTTGACCATGGTAAAACAACACTTGTTGACGCTATGTTCAAACAGAGCGGTACGTTCAGGCAGGGCAAGGTGGTGGATGAAAGAATAATGGATTCCATGGATCTGGAAAGGGAAAGGGGGATCACCATTTCTGCAAAAAACTGTTCAGTTACATGGAAAAATATTAAAATAAATATTCTCGATACCCCGGGTCATGCTGATTTTGGAGCCGAGGTGGAAAGAGCCCTGTCCATGGTGGACGGAGCCATACTTCTTGTGGATGCATCCGAGGGTCCTTTGCCCCAGACCCGCTTTGTCCTTAAAAAAGCGCTGCAGGCCGGATTAAAAATAATTGTTGTGGTCAATAAAATTGACCGCCCCGATGCAAGAGTCATGGAGGTGCTTGACGAGATATATGATCTTTTCATTGACCTTGATGCAACGGATGATCAGATCGATTTTCCTGTGCTGTATGCCGTGGGGAAACAGGGGATTGCAAAACATGAACTTGAGGATGAATCAGACAACCTTATCCCACTTTTTGACACCATTCTCAGTGAATTTCCGCCACCCTCATTTGATCCTGATGAGCCATTTCAGATGCTGGTATCGGATCTTGGACATTCTGACTATACCGGAAGGCTTGCCATTGGAAAAATAGCAAATGGCGAGGTAAGTTCAAGGGATGAACTTGTTGTAATTGGAAAACACGGAAAGCCTGAGCATATAAAGGTGTCAAGCCTTCATACTTACAAAGGTGCTGCGCTTCAGACCACTGAACATGTTGATCCGGGAGATATAGCAGTTGTTTCCGGCACAGATGCCTTTGAAATAGGAGACACCATCTGCACCAAAGAACATCCAAAGGCTCTTCCACGCATCACTGTGGATGAACCCACTGTTTCCATGACATTTACGATTTCAAATTCTCCTTTTGCAGGGCTTGAGGGAAAATATGTTCAGTCCAGCAGAATTCGCGAGCGCCTTGAAAAAGAGGCTTTAATCAATGTTGCAATTTCAGTTGACAACACAGCTTCAAAGGATTCATTTATTGTTAAGGGAAGAGGTGAATTCCAGATGGCGATTCTTGTGGAAACCATGCGCAGGGAGGGGTTTGAACTGTGCGTTGGCAGGCCCCAGGTTATCTACAGGCAGGGAGAAAACGGAGAAAAACTTGAGCCCATTGAAAAATTATACGTTGACTGTGACGAGGAGTTTACAGGCGTTGTTACGGAAAAATTGTCCATAAGAAAGGCAAGGCTCGTTAATCTTGTTAATACCAGGGGGCGTGTGAATATGGAATTCTCAGCGCCTGCCCGCTCACTCATCGGATACAGGGATGAATTTTTAACGGATACCAAGGGGACAGGTATCATGAATTCCATTTTTTCAGGGTTTGAACCATACAGAGGAGAATTTCCCACAAGAAGGACAGGGTCAATTGTAAGTGACCGTAAGGGGAAAAGCGTGCCATATGCCCTTTACAACCTCGAGCCAAGGGGAAGGCTTATGATAGCTCCGGGAACTCCTGTGTATGAGGGGATGATCATAGGAGAGCACAGTAAAGACAAGGATATTGATGTAAATCCCTGTAAGGAGAAAAAGCTTACAAACATGAGGGCTTCGGGCAAGGATGAAGCAACAATATGCTCGCCTGTAAAGCCTTTGACCCTTGAGCATGCTTTAAGTTTCATCAGATCGGATGAACTTGTGGAGGTGACTCCGAAAAGTATAAGGCTCAGAAAGAAAATACTGTCAAAGCAGCAGAGATACCGCAGTTAAAAAAGGAGGAACTAAAATGTCCGGTTTTAAAGCAAATGCCCTTCCCCTTCTCATAGGAAGTCTGCCAATGAAGGATCATAAAAAAGCAGCTGAACTGATCCTTGAGTATACCCCTGAAATTCCACTTTGGCCCCAGCTTCCACTTTACAGGGAAGAGGGAATGATGGCGCAGTTTCTTCCGGGAATACCAGGCTTTACGGAATCACCCGAAGGTAAATTGTTCATTGACACTTCAAAGGATAATTTTGATGAAGAGTATTTGAAATTCTACGAAGATTACCTTGCCGTAACAGAATCAGGGGCAGACCTTGCCGGATCAAGATTTACCCTGACCCATAAGGCAGGCAGGGGGTTTTATGAGTTTTTACGGCAAATCGATGCATTATCCCAAATAAAACAATTTACAGCCTTAAAGGGACAGGTATCCGGACCTGTGACATTTGCCACTGGTGTATGCGATGAGAACGGCAGGGCAATATTTTACAATGATCAGATAAAAGATGCAGCAATAAAACACCTTGCCATGAACGGAAAATGGCAGGCAGAGCAATTTGCCTTACGGGGATATCTGCCCATTATATTTTTTGATGAGCCCGGACTTGCAGGGTTTGGCAGTTCTGCCTTTATTACCATTACAAAGCAGGACGTAAAATCGGCCATTCATGAAGTTATTAAACCCGTTCATGATGAAAAAGGGCTTGCAGGTGTTCATGTGTGCGCCAATACTGAATGGGATTTACTCCTTGACTCTGAACTCGATATTATAAGTTTTGATGCATATTCTTTTTTTGATAAATTCATGCTCTATCCGGAAAAGATAAAAACTTATATGAAACGGGGAGGAATCCTTGCCTGGGGTATAGTACCGACATCCAGTAAAGACGATATTGACAGGGAAACAGAAGAAAGCCTTTTTGAAAAATTGTCAGGGCAGATAGATGCCGTTACAAAGCTTGGAATTTCAAGGGATATGGTTATAGAACAGTCCTTTGTTACACCAAGTTGCGGAACAGGATCAATTGATTTCAAGTCCGCGCAAAGAGTTCTTTTTTTAACATCCGAAGTATCAAAAAGGATAAGATCTTTAAAAAAATAGGCAATGCTTTATAAATGAGGCATTTGTTCTGGTGTAAAATGCCTATTTGTCTGTTCTTTTATCCTGTTTTTCAGTTTTTTTGGTTTTTTTGTCTGCCACCTGGCAGGAATTTCTCATTCAGGTGGATATGCCCATTTTGGGTAGAATATAGACCTGCGCAAGAATATATACGCCTAAAAAAATAAAGAGTAGAATTGTTTCTTCCATATTAATATCCTTTCAATATAACTGCCATGAGGCAGATCTGGACTGCGCTGCGGTGCCTCTCAACGAACATGGAAAGAGCATTTGTCACTTTATTAAAAATGAACTCTTTCTTATAAATTGCCATGAGGCCTATCTGGTTTTGCCCAGATTTGCCTGAAAAAAATTTCCATCTTTCAATTATACGCTCAAAGAAAGCTCATGATTGTAACAGCCATGTTTTGTTCAATTACTGCTTAAGATACCTAAAAGCGATTTTTTTTGCAATAATTTTAAA
>WGCX01000303.1 GCA_015493575.1 Desulfobacteraceae bacterium
GGATATCCCAGAACATAGTTGAACAGATAAGGGGCGCTATTCTCGCAGGAGAGCTGAAAATAGGTGACCAGCTACCTTCCGAAAAAGATTTTGCAAAGCATTTCAACGTCAGTAAATCATCCCTTCGGGAAGCCTACAGGGTTCTCGAAGCCTATGGTCTTCTTGAAATCAGACAGGGTATGTCCGGCGGGGCATTCATTAAAGAAGTTGATTTCTCCACAGTGAAAGACAGCCTGGCAAATTATTTCTTCTTTCAAAATCCAGGTCTTAAAGATTACACCCAGATAAGAACATTCATTGAACCACAGGTGGTTGAAATATGTGCAGGTAAAATCACATCGGAAGATATTGAATACCTTGAAAATAATATTCTCGCCATGGAGCAGGAACCGGACGGAGAGACTTTCATCAGCGACCTTGATATTGCTTTTCATAAAAAACTCGTTGATATTGCGGAAAATAAAATTATCAGTCTTATTGTTGAAATCGTTCAGACTGCCTTAATTAATATAAAAAGGATAGTGCACACAGATAAACAATTTCTTCATATGGTGTGCACAGACCATAAAGCAATTGTCAATGCATTGAGTGAACACAATCCACAAAAGGCCAGTGAGGCGATGCTGGTTCACATCAATAACGTGGAAAAGGGAATGCTGGCCAGTAAAAAAGGAGATATGCTCATAACTGAAAAAGGATTGTTAAAGCATGATCATCAAAGCGGATAATCCTTTTTTAAATCACCATATATTAAGTGCATTAAGAAAAAAAGATTTATCCTGAAAATTTACAAAAATCAATTGGGGTAGATCAGGTCTGCAGTTGCATCTCAAATTTATCGGCTGAGAATGTTTATAACGGCCATGAGGCCGATCAGGATTCAGGTCCTGATACGCTCTCAATAAATTATAAAAAACCGCCTATACTGGCAGGCTTTTTTATTTAAAAATGAGATGTTTAATAAACAAAATCACTTATCAGGAGAGAAAAAATGACTGGAATGTCGAAGGAAACAAAAGTTGATCCTCTGATCACAAAAAGATTATGTGAAATCGTCGGGGACAAGAATGCAACCGATATGAAGCATGTTCGTTATGCTTATTCTTATGATCTGTCTTTTGTAAAACCAAAACTGCCGGATTATGTTGTAATGCCCACAGAGGTTGAGCAGATTCAGGAAGTTATGAAATTTGCCAACGAGGAGAAAATTCCCGTTATTCCGTATACGGCAGGTACTAATATTGGCGGTCTCTGTATCCCTGAACAGGGAGGTATTCTTCTTGACTTGAAAAGGATGAATAAAATCATCAGAATTGATGAAGAATCCCACTACGCCATTCTTGAACCTGGAGTTTCCCATGCCCAGTTTGCCAGCGCCCTGGCAAAATACAATCTTAGGTGGAGCTGGCCTGTGGGGCCGCCTTCTGCATCAACATCTTCCAATGCCATCTGCCACGGAATTGGCGGGCTAAGCGGTAGATACGGCCTTAACAGTGAAGAAATAACCAGTATGGAAGTGGTTCTGCCCACAGGTGAACTTGTCAGGGTGGGCTCATGTGCAATCCAGGAGGATGCATGGCACAGCTGCCTGCCTCTGCCGAGAGTAGACGGCCTTTTTACCGGATGGCTCGGTACCACTGGTGTAATCACAAAAATCGGCCTGCGTGTCCATCCAACGCCACCCATATTGAAAGTATTTACAACTTCTGCGGATACACTTGGGGATATGGGTGCTTATCTTAGAAATCTTGGAAATTATGAGATCTGCGATGACCTTACCGGTGTATCATGGTGGCTGTCACAGGTCCCTATCCCTTATCCATATAAACCAAAGCCGGAAGAAGCCCCGGAATGGATCTCTTTTGCCACGACATTTTCCTGGACAGAGAAAGAAAAGGAGGCAAGAGAGGAAATATGGAAAATGGTGATGGATGAGGAAATCAAAAAAGGGTCTTCTCTTAAGGAGACCGTATACCCTGAAGAAGCACTGAAAGCCAGGACTCAATTACCAAGCCAGATAGTAGGCTCAACCAAAAACTATACCAAACAGGCCGGGGCCGGAATCTCATGGCCTGGAACATTTACCCCATTGAATAAGTGGGAACCGGTTTACGATGAATGGAAAAAAATCCTGATCGATCGGAATCTGTCACCTGCGGTTCGTGTCACAAATTACCGTGGGGTTCACTACGGTATGCTCAGAGCAATGATACCCTTTCCAAAAAAAGAACCTGCCTCCGTGGAAAATGCAAGACAGGCTATTGTTGATTGCCTGAAGGTGGATCTGGATAATGGCGGCATCCCCTATAAGCCACCGGTTGATTTTGGGATTGAGATTAATAAAAGAGCTCAGCAGGGATATGTTGAACTGTTAAAAAAGATAAAGCTCATGCTTGACCCGAATGACATCATGAATACAGATAAGCTGGCTCTTTAGATGTCATTATAAGTAATTATTTTTAAAAAACCGTATTGTAAATATATTTGGAGGCTTTTATGAAGTGGAATATTCCTTCACTTGAAGAACTGGAAGACGTAGTATGGAAATGTACTGCATGTGGTAATTGTAAAACAACTTATAATTTCGGCCCGCCGCCAACCTATGGTGAAATCTGTCCGTCAGGTGTGGAATTCGGATTTGAAGGCTACATGGCATCCAAGGGAAAAATATCCTTTGCCAGGGGGATTCTTGACGGTCAACTGGAATGGACCCCCGAATTTGTTGATGCCATATATAAATGCACTGTCTGTGGTGGGTGCCAGAACCAGTGTGAACTTGATCATAAACCATTTATTCCTGAGATAATTGAAGCCATGAGACGTAAGGCTGTGGAGGATGGGGTAGGACCCATGCCGACCCAGAAAGTGATAGCCCAGTCAATGAGGAGCTTTAATAACCCGTATCAGGGGCCAAGAAGGGTTCGTACCGACTGGACCCGGCCGTTTAAAAAAGCAAAACAGCCAATAAAAAATATCATGAAAGAGGATGCTCCTATCCTGTATTATGTAGGCTGTACAGGTGCATTTAACCTGCCAGTCAGAAATCTCCCCGTTGCAACGGCTTCCATTTTCCGGAAACTTGGTCTTGATTTCGGAATTCTCGGAGAAAATGAAATCTGCTGCGGTTCCACTGCCATGAGACTGGGGGATGTGGATGAGTTCAAACGGGTTGCTGAAACAAATATGAAAATTTTCAAGGATCTTCACGATAATCATGGTGTCGAAACAATCATAACATCCTGCGCTGGATGTTACCGTGCCATTAAAAAAGATTATACGCTGTCAGAAAATTATGAAGAATATCTCGGTGATATTAAAATTATACATACCACTGATTTCCTGTATAAGTATTTTAAGGAAGATAAACTAAAATTTACCAAGGAAGTTCCCTGGAAAGTGACTTATCACGATCCCTGTCATACCGGACGGCATCTCCTTGAATACAGTATTGATGAAGATGGCTCCCAGCAGTGGAAAGGCTCTTATCTTGGGAAAAGTGAAGACAACTGTCTTTATGACATACCCCGGGAAATGCTCAAAGCCATTCCAGGTATTGAATTTAATGAAATGGAAAGAATCCGCAATAATTCCTACTGCTGTGGCGGTGGCGGCGGTGTCATGACAGGATACGGAGACTGGGCTGCAAAAAACGCAGGAATTCGTATTCAGGAAGGTATGGACACAGGTGCAGATCAAATGGTTTCCATATGCCCGTTCTGCCATTATAACCTTAATGAAGGTGCCAAAAGAATTAAAAGCGACATGAAACTGTATGACCTGGTAGAACTTATAGATATGGCTCTCTAACTCAGGTTTAAACTAAGAATCATGAGCGGAATAAAATCTTCCGGAATATGACGAAATATTTTTAATTATCTTTAAGGCGCGTTAATGGGAGCATATTGAAATATGTGCTCATTAACGCCACGTCAAAGACAGCCTAAATGGCAAGTCATATGGGAGATTTTATTTTAACCATGAGTCTGATGTCTATGATTTTAAATTTCAATCGTATTTTTTGTCTTAAATTCTGTTCATAGGGTACCATAAACACCTCAATTAATAAATTACTCTCTGAACAGATTTCTTTTAATCTTATAAATCAAGGAGGAAACAGATGAGTGATTTACAAGAAAACGGACGGGAATTACCCTATGCTGGCGGAATTCTGAAACTGCGCATCCCTTTTGTTCACTACAGGATCGAGTATCAGGATTTTATCCAGGGAGCTATTTTAAGCTGTGTGCCTCTCGGTATCACAGCAGCCATGGTAAAGGTATTGGGAATACCCATTGAAGTTGCAGTATTAATGGTTGTTATTAATAATTTCCTATACCTTTTGCACACCTCGTTTGGCGATCCTGCCGTAAGCGGATGGATTACGGCAGGAATCCCTCTCTATATCTCATATCTTGTAGATTTTACGGCGGGTCCTGAAAGACTAAAGGCCTTAATTGCTCTTCAGGTGCTTGTGGGAGGTATTTTTCTTATCCTCGGGGTCACGGGGATTACGCACTGGGTTATCAAACATTTCCCAATATCCATGAGAGCGGGAATTCTTCTTGGAGCAGGATTTGCCTCTTTAATGAGGATCTTTAATCCTGCCCAGCCCTTTATGGGAAAGATGCCCATTGCATTTATTGTTGCCTCCATCGGCAGTTTTTTTATTCTGTTCTCAGCAAGAGCACTCCATTTCAGGGCAAAGTCCAGCCTGTTCGCCTGGGTTGCAAGCTTCGGTATTGCTCCCGGGTTTGTCATAGGATACATTGTCGGACTGATAACAGGAGAAATCCCACCTCCAACAGGTGTTTTTGATCGAGTTATAATTGCAATACCCTTGGGGGACATGGTGTCTAAATTTTCGGCACTGGGTATTGGTATGCCATCTGCCAGCCAGTGGGTTGCCGCCATCTCTCTTGCCATTGTAGCTTATGTTCTGGCCTTTGGGGATATCCTTGTTCTTGAATCTCTGATTGATGACTGCAACAAATCCCGCCCCGATGAAAAAGTTGTTTTCGAAGTATCCCGTAACCACATCATTACAGCAATCAGAAATATTTTCCAGGGGATCTGTCTTCCTTTCCTGCCCCTTTGCGGGCCTCAATGGACAGGTGGGCAGGCTTTGGTTGTAAACAGGGTAAAACACTCTACTCCTGAGCAGGAACCTTCCTACTGGGGCGGTGCAACTTCACTGTTCTGGGGAATGAGTATTGCCATGATATTCCATCCCTTTGTTCAGATTATTCTGCCGGCCAAATTGATCGGATTCGGGCTTACTCTGCTTATTCAGGGATATCTGTGTATATACCTCGCTTTTGCCATGTGTAACAATAATATCCAGCGTGGTATTGCAGGAGTTATGGGCGCAGCCCTTGTTTCGGCAAATTATATCAAACTGTGGCACAGCGCATTCTGGTCAGGACCTACCATGGCTCTGATTGTTGGAGCAGTTCTATTTTTCTTATTGGAATTTGAAGGATCAAAAAACGAGGAAGGAATTTCTTAGATACCAGATCTGAAAAGAATTGACCAATAAGTGTTCAGGGTGGATGGCACTTTAGAAAAATCCCCTGACCTTTACCTGAACCATAAAGGTATGCCAGCCACCCTGAATCTTAACAAGATATCATAAATTCATTACAATCGCAATAAAACTTAAGGTGAAACCATGTTGAACAAAGAAGCTAAAACCAATCTGGCCTTACTTGTAAAAGCAGGTATTCCCTTCACTCTCATGGGAATGGTGATCGTTTTTGCAGGACTATACGCCTTAAAAAAAATTTTTGCAGGCAATGAATATCTCGTGGCAATACTTTTTATATGGCTGGCAATTTTTTGGATGATATATCAGCCTCTTTTCAGAAACAGAATGATTAAAATTAAAACCATGATGGGAAAAGCTGAAAAAAAAAGCTGAAACATATACTGATAAAATACTAATTTGACGGAGGCAGTGATGAATTTAAAAGAAAGGTTTATGAATCAATTGGAAGGGAAAAGCGTTGACATGACGCCGGTTGGATGTACCACCACTTATGGGATGGTGGATCTGATGAAAAAATGCGGTGCAGAAAGGCCTTTCGCCGATACTGATGCCCAGGCCATGGCTACCCTGGCCCTTGCAGGTGAACTGGCAGGATTCGAATGGGTCAAGGCCATGGGCTGGGATATTACACCCATGAGTGAAGTTTTTGGATGTGGACTTGGGACGCCACAGATTGATCTTCAGTATTGTATTAAAAAACATCCGTATGCTGAAAGCCTGGATGGCTTGCACTATCCGGATGATTTTGTAAAAAAAGGCAGGTTTCCGGCATACAAAAAACAATTTGAATTACTTAAACAGGCAGTCGGCGATGAAAAAGTAATTTTCGGTGAATCTGAAGGAGCTTTTACCTGCGGAGCAAATCTCGTGGGAACTGAAAATCTGATGAAATGGACATTTAAACGAAAAAAAGATGTTGAAAAAGTCCTTGAAATCACAAAACTTGCCATGATTGATGTCATCAATTTTGCCTTTGAAAACGGGGCAGATTATTATGTCATGGCAGAACCAACTGCAGGGCCTGCTCTTATGAGCCCGAGAATGTTCAAAAAGTTCGTTGTTCCTGTACTTACCGACATTGTTGAGAAAGCAAATGGACCTTTGGTTCTTCACATTTGCGGAAACACGGATTTGATCATTCCTTTGATGTGTGAAACTGGTGTAAAGGGAATAAGTATTGAGGAAGGTGCAAACCTGAAAGAGGCTGTCAAAATTGCCCATGAAAATGGTGTCAGAGTATTCGGAAATGTCGCCACTGCCACAACGCTTTTTATGGGAACTCCTGAAGAAGCATATAAGGAAGCTTTTGCTTCACTTGAAAATGGAACTGATTTCCTTTGCCCGGGATGTGGAATTGCCCCGGGATCTCCACTGGAAAATGTTATGCAGCTGAAAAAAGCCAGGGATGATTATTTTAAATAACAATTGATTAATCCTCTGTTATTCATTGCGTATTGAAATCTCATTTTAACTTTGAACTCTGAATGCGATCCGGATTTCAATACACAATAAAAAAATTGTTATTATCCTTCCATGTTTACGAACATAGTATCCTGAGAAAAGGGCTTGAGAAAATAAAGAAATATTAAAACATCAGATGTTTTAATATTTTACTTGACTCAAGACAATTCTTGTTTTACTATATTTAAGTCTTACAAAGACTTGTGTGATTATGAATCAGCAGGATTTACCCAGAAAGTGGGACTAAAACAAAAAATGAATGACCAACCCAATAAAAAAATAATATTTTTCGGTTGCCCCATGGATTGTGATGAAAAATATGACTCCATTCAGGAAAAACTTCATATTCTTCGGACTTCCGATGAATTTGATGATCCGCTTGAAGGAGTTTTAAAAGATCTCTTTTGTTATGATATCCCAAAAGATATGTATGAAACCATGGGTTCATTGGATGTACCATCCTGGCTTGGTCCCATGCCTCATTCAAAGGATCACTCAAAAATAAACACTGAAAATTTTATTTCTTTTATTGATAATGACGGCTGCAGAAAATTTGCCGGCATGGCAGATCAATTCGTTACAGACAGGGTGCTGCCGGATATTCCCTGCATGATAGGCATTGATCATTCCCTTACCGGAGGTGTTTATTCTGCGCTGTCCAGGCATTACGGCAGGGAGAATATTTCTTTAATTATTATTGACAGCCATACGGATGCCCTCCCCATGTCAGTGCTTGCCGGAGCCATTCAATACGATATGGAAACCAATCCTTCTTCGGTTCATGATGTAAATGATCCGTTTTTGTATAATCGTCCGGATTCATACAATGCCAGTTCTTTTGTACACAACCTTGTTACGGGAAAGCAGGTGGATCCAAAAAATTTATTTATTCTCGGTGTAAGTGACTATCCCGACAAAAAATTTTTACGGATCAAGGATGCACGAATTAAAAAGTATACAGATGCCTATGTCAATCTGAAACGCCTGGGTGCAACAATCATCTCTAAAAAAGAATGTAAACTCAGTCCCAAAAAGATTAAAGGGCTGTTAAAGAAAATTCCGACCCCTTTTGTTTACATTTCCATTGATATGGATATAGGTGCGAACAATGCGCTCAGCGGAGTGAGATTTCGTAACTGGAAAGGATTAAATGAATCACAGATATATAAATTAGCCGATACAGTGATGGATGTCTTCTCCGATTCGATTCACCTTGCCGGTATGGATATTTGTGAAATAGATCCACGCAGGGCAGGTGCTGCAACAAGTGCCGGCAGAGATCAAACTTATAAAAT
>WGCX01000304.1 GCA_015493575.1 Desulfobacteraceae bacterium
CCCATATTGACCATGGCAAATCAACATTATCAGACAGAATGATACAGGCTGCGGGAATCATTTCCGACCGGGATTTCAAAAATCAGATATTGGATACAATGGACATTGAAAGAGAAAGGGGAATTACCATAAAAAGCCAGACTGTGTCACTGCCCTATAAAGCAGACAACGGAAAAAATTATCTGCTTAATCTCATAGATACCCCGGGCCATGTTGATTTTTCCTATGAGGTCTCAAGGGCACTTGCTTCGTGCGAAGGAGCATTTATTCTTGTTGACGCTACCCAGGGCGTGGAAGCACAGACCCTTGCAAACCTTTACCTTGCCATGGAACATGATCTGGAAATTATTCCTGTAATAAATAAAATAGATCTTCCTTCGGCAGAAATAGAATGGGCAAAGGATCAGATCGATGAGGATCTTGGTCTTGACAGCGAAAGTGCTCTTCTTGTGTCTGCAAAAAAGGGAATCGGGATTCATCAGGTTTTTGAGGCTGCCGTTAAATATTTTCCTGCTCCAAAAGGAGACGCCAATGCTTTTCTTCAGGCCCTTATCTTTGATTCCCATTATGATCCCTACAGGGGTGTTATTGTCCACTGCCGCCTTATCCAGGGAAGCATCAGGCCTGGAGACAGAATTATTTTCATGTCCACAAACGGTGAATACAAAGTGGAAGAAGTGGGGTTTTTTCAGATTGAAAGAACTCCCATGGAAGAACTTAAAGCAGGACAGGTGGGTTACATCATTGCCGGCATAAAAATGATCAGTGATGTAAAATGCGGGGATACCATTACACATGCTGAAAACAGGTGTGAAGAACAGATGCCGGGTTTTAAAGATCCAAAACCGGTTGTATTTTCATCCATATACCCCGTTGCCTCGGACGATTACCCTGAGCTTACCGAAGCGATGCAGAAACTGAAATTAAATGATGCATCCCTTGTGTTTGAAAAGGATTCTTCCATAGCCCTTGGATTTGGATACAGGTGTGGGTTTTTGGGGCTGCTTCACCTTGAAGTGGTACAGGAACGACTTGAAAGGGAATACAATCTTTCCCTTATTCTCACATCCCCATCAGTACAGTATGAAATTACAAGAACTGACGGCACCGTTGAAATAATTGACAATCCATCCCTTTACCCCGATCCTTCGGAAATTGAAAAAACAAGGGAACCATATATTAAAGCCGCTATTATCATTCCTGACAGATATATGGGCGCTGTAATGCAGGTGTGCCTTGAACACAGGGGAGTAAGTACAAATTATCAATATCTTACAAGCAACAGAATTGAGATGGAATTCACCCTGCCCCTTGCCGAAGTTGTTTATGAATTCTATGATCGTTTAAAAAGCGTAACCCAGGGGTATGGTTCATTTGATTATGAAATAAAGGGATACCAGGATACAGATCTTGTTAAACTTGATTTTCTGGTAAACGGAGAACGTGTTGATGCACTTTCCCAGCTTGTCTTCAGGGACAAGGCAGTTGAAAGGGCAAGAATTGCCTGTAAAAGGCTCAGAGAAGAAATTCCAAGGCAGATGTTTAAAATCGCAATCCAGGGAGCCATAGGGGGAAAAATAATTTCAAGGGAAACCGTTTCCGCCTATAGAAAAGACGTTACTGCCAAGTGTTACGGCGGTGATATCTCAAGGAAACGCAAGCTTCTTGAAAAGCAGAAAAAAGGGAAAAAAAGAATGAAAATGGTGGGCTCTGTGGAGATACCTCAATCTGCTTTTCTTTCCGTACTTAAATCGGGCAAATAACGGCCATAAGGCTGATCTGAATTGCGTTACAGCGCCTCAAAAATCAGATATTTTGACGAACATAAAAAAACAATATCAAGACAGATAAACAGACTTTCTGCTTATCAAAACACATAAGGAGAACATTAGTCATGGTAAAAAAAACTATCTTTTTAATGGTTGTATCGATCTTTATTATGTCATCAATTATGTCATCAGCGGTATGTACACATGCAGCAGACATAAAATTCCACGGGATAAATTTCCCGGAGCACAGGATAATTGATGGAAAAACCCTGACATTGAACGGAGTTGCCTTAAGAAAGGCAATGATTTTTATCAAGGTTTTTGCGGGGGGGTTTTACCTTGAGCATCCAACAAAAAATGCAAAACAAGCCATTGAATCTGAGCAGGTTAAATATTACGATCTTCACTACCTTACCAATCTTGCAACGGCAAAGAAAATCCAAAAGGGATTTATAGATGAAATGGAAAAAACAAATCCTCCTGCGCTTGTCAAAAAACACCGTGCCGAAATCAAACAATATGCAGACTGGCTGAATCAGGATATGAAAGAAGGGTCAGTCTCAGAATCAATATATGTTCCAGGCAAAGGACTTACTCTGATATTAAACGGGGTGGTTAAAGGAACCATAAAAGACAAAGAATTTGCCAGGATGTATTATACGTACAGCCTCGGGAAAAAAGCCGATAAAAAATTAAGAAAAGGATACTTAGGCCTTTAACTCGATTATCAAGTTTTTATCGAACATTAAAGATTTAAGAGGGTCAGGCTTTCCTTATTGTCATTATCTCAACTTTTGAGGTTAACATATATTTATAGTTTGATAACAACGAATAAGAAAAGCCTGACCCCCTTTTTGGAAAAA
>WGCX01000305.1 GCA_015493575.1 Desulfobacteraceae bacterium
ATTAAAGATTTAAGAGGGTCAGGCTTTCCTTATTGTCATTATCTCAACTTTTGAGGTTAACATATATTTATAGTTTGATAACAACGAATAAGAAAAGCCTGACCCCCTTTTTGGAAAAATTTCAATTAAAAAACTTGATAATCGAGTTAAATAAACAGGCTTATTCATGCATGGTAAATTCAGGATAATGATGTCCTTGAGATCCATGAAAAATGAAACATGAATTATATGGGAGGCTTACATGGCAGTTAACAAAAATTATTCGGCTGATTATGAAAAGATCCTTGATACAGGGAGACCCCCGACGATTAAAAAGCTTTTTCCAAATTCAAAAGCTTTGATTGTCAGTGGGAAATTTATTGACAAGGCAATGATCAAAAAGGGAAAATGCATGACAATTGCGGCAAACGGAAGAAGCCGTTTTGTTATTCAAGGTGCCCTTTTGGCTGCTGAGAAAGCCCGGGCTGCAATTATTATTGAAATAGCAAGGTCGGAAGGCGGCACAGGTGCGTATTGCGCCGTTAATTTGTGGAATATAGCCACCTTTGTTGATACTTTATGTAATCAACTTGGCATTACAATCCCGGTTGCAATTCATGCTGACCATTTCGGCATAAAAAAGATGGATGATATCCCCAGGGCTAAAACTGAGATTCCGTCTTTATTTGACGCAGGTATTACATCCATAGCCATTGATGCATCCCACATGCCCGATGATAAAAATTTACTGGCCAATTTAGAGCTGAAACCTTTTGTTCCTGACTGGGCAGGTCTTGAAACTGAGGTTGGTGAAATTAAAGGAAAGCTTGGCCTGTCAACTCCCCAGGAGGCTCTCTTTCTAATTCAGGGACTGAATGCCAATAAAATTTTCCCCAACTGGATCGCATTAAACAATGGAACCACACATGGCATTGAACAAAGTGATGCAGGCATAAATGTTGAACTTACCAGTGAAATCCATGAAGCTCTTGCAAAATATAAAATTTCAGGTGCCCAGCACGGGACTTCAGGAAACAACTCTGAAAGACTTAAAAAAATTGCAGCAAATACCAGAACAACCAAGGCAAATGTTGCAACGGCGCTTCAGATGATTTCATGGGGAGTTGAAGTCAATGATTACGGGAATGCCATCCTTGACAACAATGGAAATTTTATAAAAAATAAAGGAAAAGGTGTAACTGAAGAGGTCTGGCAGGAGATGCTCGCCTATGCCGATGCCCATGAACTAAAAGGCGGAAATTTTAAAAAACTCAACCTGCCTTTTGAAAACCGGCTTTTCACACAGCCAAGGCAAATAAGGGAAAGAATGGTAAAAGGAGTTGAGGATTTTGTATTTAATCTGCTTGTAAATATTTTTAACGCTGAAAATACAGCCCCAATAGTTGCAGAAGAAATACTTGCATCCGAGACATTTGATCCTGGTCCAAAAGCCCAGGTCATTGAAAATTTTGATGAATGGACAAAAGATGAAATAATTAAAAAAGGAAAAGAGTTTGCATCTTCTCCCAGTAATTCCAATGACTCTGGAAAAAATTTTGATGATTAATGAAAAAATATTTCAGTTTTTCTTCTTTACCGCCGATAGCACAGGTTAAGGAGAACAGGTATGGAAATTCCGTCATATCAGATTCAGAATGTACTCAAGGTTTACAGTAAACAATTAACCCAGGGTAAAATTCTTGCCAGGAATAAAGCCGTCGGCAGAAACCGTACTTCTGCCGACGATGTCAATATTTCTGCTGAAGGAAAACGAGCGTCTATTATTGAAAAAGTTGCCGCCAACATTGTTGATAGAATTACAAGCGTGGGACCAAAAGAGAAACTTGAACAGAAAATTGCAACACAGGTTCAAAATGAAATTGGCCAGAAAATTGATTTCACCATGAGAAAAGAAGAAAAATTTTCCTTTACGGCAATCGATGAAAACAATAAAAAAATTACAAAACATCTTTCTGTTGAAGATTCAAATTTTGTAATCAGACGATTGACGGAATTGGCACGCCAGGTGGCTGATAGTAATATGGAATCATAGTGATGCTTTTACCTGTTTTTTATACCTGAAATTCTGTCCTTAAATAAAAGTGATGCATAAAATATTCTGAGTTCGTTATCCTAAGCTTGACAAGCCAGAACCAAAACAAATTTCTTAATTCTTTTGCCAAAAAGCACAAAAATGAGAGTTAATAAACTAAAATATGGTTGTTATAATATGTAAATATAAAGCAAAAAAGGGAAAATAAAATGAAAATCACAAACCCCAATGCGAATATTATAAATCAGGCGTATGCAATACCTGTACATAAAAATCAGAATTCAGTACCTGATAAAGAAAAAACAGCAGGTCAGAATACCGGTGACAGTGTAAGTCTTTCTTCTAACACCAGAGATTTGCAGAAAGTTTTTACGGCAATGCAGACAGAACCCAAAGACAGATCCGATAGAATAGCAGAGCTTAAAACTGAAGTAAACCAGGGACAGTATACTGTAAATGCTGAAAAAGTTGCTGAAAAAATGGTTGGGTATTTTTTGAACGAACTTGGATAAAATAACGTTTTTTTAATAACGGACATGAGGCCGATCTTAACTGCGTTACAGCGCCTCTCAACGAACATAAAAAGAGCATCAGTTACTTTGTCAAAAATGAGCTCTTTCTTATAGAAAAAATATGGACATTTTTTCTATAGTAAGCAATTCTTACCCTCCTGCCGTAAATACGACAACTCTTTCCTTTTGATAATAATTATACGTAACATCCTGAATTAATTTTATTTATTCCACTGCTATTTTTCTTAGAAATACCTGGTCTGTTTATTGCATAATATATTTTTTATAATGACAGCATGAAATAACCCTGGAAAACCGGTCTCAACAAACTGCCATGAAAATAAAAATTTGTGCAGTAAACCGTGAGCAAGGAGAGAAGATGATAAACCAGATCGATAACTCAACAAATCTTTTTATAAACCAGCAGTTACACGAAAAAAACAGTGCAGACAACGACATGTTCAGGCAGAATCTTGAAAAAGCACTTGTTCACACTAAAGCCCCTGATAAAAAAGATACTGCATCCGGATCTTCTTTAAAGGAAATATCTTCTGTATCTTCCAAGGCCTGGCCAATGAATAACCAAAACTTAAATCTTGAAAGCAAAACAGACGACCTGCTGAAAATGTTAGACAATTATTCATCACAATTAAAAAATGATAAAATATCCCTGAAAAAAATTGAACCTTTTTTAAGGAAGATCAAGAACAACGCAAAAGATCTGCTTAAAGAAACAGCATCGGCAGCATATGCCGACACAAAACTTAAAAATATTGCTGAACAATGCGCTGTTACAGCAAGTACCGAGTATTTCAAATTCCAGCGCGGGGATTATATATAGAGCCCCTGTTCACCATCGAGATTCTTAAAATTTTAAAATGATGATGACAGATTCTCCTGCTTTTTCCATTGAAATATTATTAAAAGGTCTTCCTGATTTTCACACCATTCCCATCAAGGTATTTTTTTATTTCTGCAATTGTGTAAGTACCGTAATGCACCATGGATGCGATAAGAGCGGCACTTGCCCTTCCCTGCTTTAATACATCTGCAAGGTGTTTTGGAGTGCCCGCCCCGCCCGAGGCGATCACAGGAATATCAATATTGTCGGAAATTAAACGGGTAAGATTCATTTCATAGCCATCCTTTGTACCGTCGGCATCAATGGAGTTAAGACAGATTTCCCCTGCTCCAAGATCTTCTGCCTTTCTTGCCCATGAAAGTGCATCCAATCCCATAAATTTTCTGCCGCCGTTTATGACGATTTCATATCCCGAATCGATGCCCTGTTTTTTCCCTACATGTTTAACATCCATGCCAAGCACAACGCACTGGCTTCCAAAGGCCTTTGCACCCTGGGAAATGATTTCGGGATTTTTTACGGCAGCAGAATTAACACTGACCTTTTCAGCACCGGCAAGGAGAACGGCGTGCATGTCATCAAGGGTTCTTATCCCGCCTCCAACTGAAAACGGTATAAATATGGTCTCAGCCACCCTTTTGACCACATCGATCATGATATCCCTTTTTTCATGGGACGCTGTAATATCATAAAAAACAAGCTCATCTGCTCCCTCTTCATAATAAAAACGCGCCATCTCAACGGGATCGCCTATTTCAACATTATCTTTAAATTTAATACCCTTTGTTGTCCTGCCGTTTTTTACATCAAGACATGGAATTATTCTTTTACTCAGCATGGCTCCCACACACAAAAATTTTTTAATATTAAAAGACCGGGCTTGCCGCTTTTTTCAAGGTGAAACTGGCTTGCAAATAAATTGTCTTTTCCGATAACAGAGGTAAAGTTTATACCGTATTCCGTAGTTCCGAGAACATGTTCCTTTTTAACTGGAACCGGATAATAGGAATGGACAAAATAAAATTCATCTTCTTTTTTTATCCCTTTAAAAAGGGGATGATCCTGCACTGTTTCAAGGCTGTTCCAACCCATGTGAGGAACTTTCAGGAAAATATTTTCATCTGTATCCATATTTTCATCTGATTTCATTTTTTTAGAAAAAGCCTTTACTTCACCCGGGATAAAACCAAGACAGGAAGTATCATTTTCTTCACTTTTCTCCATGATAATCTGGCACCCCACACAGATTCCAAGCATTGGAGTGCCATTGTGAAATGCTTTTTTCATAATAGTATCAATACCGCGGATTTTCATACCGTCCATGGCAGAACCTGCAGCCCCTACTCCCGGAAAAATTATCCTGTCCGCTTCAAGTATCTCTTCAGGCCTGTCACTTATCACAGCTTTAAATCCAAGAAAGGAAACAGCCCTTAAAACGCTTGTCAGGTTTCCCGCACCATAGTCAACAATGACAATCATAGTTTATCCTTTTTTATTTCCATATTTTTTTTGTACTTCTTTTTTGCATTTATCCCACAATTTGTCGATTTCCTGTCTTGTAAGATCCTTTAATGTAACGTTTCTTTCGGAAAGTTCCTTTTCCATGAATCTGAAACGTTTTTCAAATTTATCAGTGGATTTTGCAAGGGCCGTTTCAGGGTGAATCCCTGCAAATCTTGCAACATTTGAAAGGGTAAAAAGGATATCACCGAATTCCGTTGCTATTTCATCCTTGTTTCCACCTGCAAGGGCATCTGTAAATTCTTTCCATTCCTCTTCGGCTTTTTTTAACACCCCATCAGTATCATCCCAGTCAAAGCCTGATCTTGCAGCTTTTTCCGAAATTTTGTATGATCTTAAAAAAGAGGACATATTGGATGGAATGGAATCAAGCACGGAAATTAACTGTTTTTTACCTGCATCTTCTTTTTCCTGTCTTTTAATGTCTTCCCAGCATTTAAGAAGATCTTCCTCGGTGTTTATATTCACATTTTTATAAACATGGGGATGACGGCGGATCATTTTTTCAGCACTTCTTGAAATAACCTCTGAAATATCAAAAGCCCCCTTTTCCCTGTATAATTCACCAATAAAAACCAGCTGGAAAAGGACGTCTCCCATCTCATCACACACATCTGAAGGCTCTTGTGCTTCAATTGCATCAAGGAGTTCATACACCTCTTCAGCAAGGCACTTCCACATGGTTTCAGGAGTCTGCTTTTTATCCCAGGGGCATCCGTTCTCTCCCCTTAAGGTTCTTATGATTTCAAGAAGGGTTTCTATACTTTTCTCTGTTGTGCAGTTTTTTGTTTCGCCCACTGTTTCCTGATCCTTTTAAGTTTTGTCTGCAGTTCTTTTTTCATATTATTGTTAATGAACAGGGTCACAGCTTCAGACACCTTTGCCACAGGGGGTGAAAATCGTGAGTTTGTCAGAACGGTTGAGTTCCCTGGTAAAAAAGTTGTCAGCATAGTAAATAAAACCGAAACGATGAGAATCCCTTTTGCTCCACCAAAGATCATACCGCAGAACCTGTCAACCCATCCGAGAAAGGCAATATTTAAAAAATATCTTATCAGATGCGCCACAAGGGTAACCAGAACAAGAATGGCACAGAAAAGAACAAAAAAACTTAAAAGGTTCCTGTATCCGGCAGAAGATATCCATTTTGCAAAATAGGGAGAAATTAAGGGAAAATAGTAATACGCTCCGTAAAATCCGGCAACAACCCCGACTATGGAAGAAACCTCCCTGACAATTCCCCTGAAAAGACCCCTTATCAGGCAGAACGATATCACAACGATTATGACAATATCAAATATGTTCATATTTCCACCTTATTCATTTTTTGTTTTAAGACGTGTCCGGGCAAATCCAGCTCCGCCTCATGGCAATTATACCAGTTTTTCAACAATCTTAAGTATCAGGTGGTGTGGTTTTCAGTCAAGATTTTTTATTGACCTTTTTTAAATAGAATGCGATCTAAGGACTTATGAAGACCATCATACTGAAAAATTTAGATGCTGCAAGGGAATTATTTGGCCGGCACAACTATAATCTTGCAAGAATTTCGGAAGCTGCAGGGGTTCAGATTAATGCACGTGGGAGTACGCTTAATATTGAGGGTGATGATGACAAGATCATTCTTGCAGAAAAAATATTAACACAGCTTTACGATTTAATTAAAGAAAATTATTCTTTAAATTCCCATGATATTGATGCAGCTGCAAAGGCATTGCGCGCAGATATGTCATGCCGGCTTAAGGATATTTTTCTTGATAAAGTGTTTGTCACGGCAAAAAATAAACCCATTACCCCGAGAAATCCTGCTCAGAAAACCTATGTGGATGCTGTACGGAACAACGATATTGTTTTCAGCATAGGGCCTGCAGGTACAGGTAAAACATATCTTGCCGTTGCAATGGCAGTTGCAGCTTTTTCAAAGGGAAAGGTTAAAAGAATTGTATTAACAAGACCTGCAGTTGAGGCTGGTGAAGCTTTAGGCTTTCTGCCCGGAGATCTTGCTGAAAAAATAAACCCTTATCTCAGGCCGCTTTACGATGCACTCTATGACATGTTAACCTTTGAAAAGGCAAGGGAATTGATAGCCCAGGGAACCATTGAAATCGCTCCCCTTGCATTTATGCGGGGCAGAACTTTAAACAACTCCTTTATTATTCTTGACGAAGCTCAGAATACGTCCAAGGAACAGATGAAAATGTTTCTTACGCGCATAGGTTTTGGCTCCAGGGCTGTCATCACCGGAGATATCACCCAGACGGATCTTCCACACGGCAAACTATCAGGGCTTGTACAGGCAAAAAGCATCCTGCGCAGGATAAAAGGGATAAAATTTTGTTTCTTCAGTAGTGAGGATGTTGTAAGACATAAACTTGTATCTGAGATAATAAAAGCCTATGAAAAAATACAACAAAAAAATAAAAAAGCCGAAAATATAAAATTAAATTCTTGAGGAAGGATGCAGAATAAGTTTATTTACCTTCAAGGATAGGAATATGAAAATAAAAGACAAACTTAAGTCCATAAACAGATTTATCGGGACAAGCTCCTCTGTCCTTCTGGTGCTGCTGATCCTTTTTACCCTTATATTTACATTTGTCCTCTATCCGGATAGGGGAAAAGTCAATTACGCGTATAAAAAAGGTGATGTTGCAGACAGGGATATCAAGGCTTCCCGTGATTTTCTCATTGAAGATAAGGATGCAACAAATCAAAACAAAGTAAAGGCTGCCGAGGCTGTTCCCACTGTTTATGATTTTGATTCAGGTCTGTCAAAGGCCATCAATAAAAGAGTAAAAATGGCGTTTTCAATACCTGGGAAATTTTTCTCAGCAGACAATGGGGAATCAGAGCCTTCTTTTTCCACTGTCATGACCACAAAAAAAGATTTTGAAAAAACAATGGGTATTCCCATAAGCAGGGGCGCATTTAAAATTCTTTTTAAAAATAAATTCTCAGACAGAATAATTGGAAAAATTCTGGCCATTGTTTCCAATATCCTGAAAAACGGTGTTGTGGCAAACAAAGAGCTTCTCCTTAAAGAAGAGGGTAAGGGTATTGTCCTGAGAACCATAGGCGGGAAACAGGAAAAAATTGTCAATAACCTGAAGACTTTTTACGGACCTGATCAGGCAAAAACAATGGTAAGAATTATTGGAGATCCCCTGTTGAAAGGCATGGATTATAACCTTGCAAACCTTATTGTTGATATTTCCCAGAGGCTTTTAAGACCCAACATCACCATCAATAAAAGTGAAACTGACAAAAGAATCCGGCAGGCTCAGTCAAAAATAAAGCCTGTTTTCTATAAAATCAAACAGGGAGAAATGATTTTAAGGGAAGGAGACATTGTAAATGATGTCACAATAATGAAGCTTAAAGCCATGGAAGATCAGATGACAGGCGAGAAAGATATTTTCCTGGCAAGAACAGGAACGGCATTAATCATAATGTTCGTATTGCTTGTTGTTTATTTTCTTTTACTTAAAAATCATTTGGGCCTGAAAAAACATCATAATAAAAATATCATATTTTTATCATCCATGTTGATTCTGTTTCTTTTTATGGGAAAGTTTGCCTCTCCCATTGCAGGATCAGTGAACCTTGACCTGCCGTTTAACCTGTCTTCAGCATCCATTTTCATGGGGCTTCCCATGGCTGCAGGTTCAATGACAGTATGTCTTTTTGTTGATTTTGATATAGCGTTGTATTTTTCCCTTGTTCTTTCCCTTTTTTCCTCTTTAATCTTTGGTGGCTGCATTGAAGTTTTTGTTTTCTTTTTTTTAAGCAGTACAGCGGCAGCCTACTGGGTAAAGGGATGTAAAATGAGAAAAGGATTTATAACAGCAGGGCTGAAACTTTCTTTTTTTAACGCCTTACTTGCTTTTTCATTGAATATCTATTCTGCCCAGTCAAGCATTGGTCTTATTTCCAAAGATTGCCTTCTTGCCTTTACAGGAGGTATTATCTCCGGAGTTATCACTGCAGGACTTGCTCCTCTTGTTGAAATTCTTTTTGATTACACATCCGAATCAAAATTTCTTGAACTTTCAAATTTAGATCAACCCATAATGAAAAGGCTTATGATTGAAGCTCCAGGCACATACAACCACAGCGTCATAGTTGCAAGCCTTGCCGAAGCTGCTGCCGAGGCAATTGAAACATCCTGTCTTAAAACCAAGGTGTGTGCCCTTTATCATGATATAGGAAAACTTGACAGGCCTCTTTATTTCATAGAAAATCAGACAGACGGAAAAAACAGGCACGACAAGCTGTCTCCATCCATGTCTGCACTGATATTGATCCAGCACATAAAAAAAGGCGTTGAAATTGCAAAAAAGAAAAAACTCGGTATGGATATTGTCGATACAATCCAGCAGCACCACGGGACAAGCCTGATCAGATATTTTTACAATAAAAGTATAAAAATAAACGGAGAGGATGCAGTTAATGAGGATGATTTCAGATATCCCGGGCCCAAACCCCAGACCAGGGTTGCAGGTATTGTAATGCTTGCCGATGTGGTTGAAGCAGCCTTAAGAACACTTGAACGCCCCACTTCCGCGAGGATTCAGGGCAGGGTTCAGGAACTTATAAATGCCATATTTGCAGACGGACAATTGGAGGAATGTGAGCTGACTTTAAAGGACCTACACCATATTGCAAAAAGTTTTAATAAAATTCTTACGGGGATCTATCACCACCGCATTGAATATTCAGATAAACAGATGGAAAAGAAAAAAGAAAAAAATGAAAAACCAGAAAATTTTGATTCAGATCCGCCCGACAGAGATAAAAATATCAAAAAACAGGATAAACCGAAAAATCCGGCAAATCTTAAGCGCCTTGGGATATGATGACCATGAAATTTCCGTTGTGATCACCGGCAATGATGAAATCATGGAATTGAATAAAAAATTCAGGGGCATTGAAAAGCCTACAAATGTTTTATCCTTTCCAATGCTTGAAGGCGAGTTTAATTCCATAACTCCCCTTCTTCTCGGAGATATTGTTATTTCATCGGAAAAAGCGATGCAGGAGGCTGAAGAGGCCGGTATCAGTTTTGATGAAAGAATGTCACAGCTCCTTGTCCACGGCATTCTTCATCTCATAGGCTTTGACCATGAGAAAGGAGAGAATGATGCCGCAAAAATGGAAGCAAAGAGTATAGAAATTCTCAGGTTCATTGAAAAAAATCCAAATCTTGATGCATTTTAATACAGGGGGAAGAAAATATGGCAGGACTTGCTGTAAATGTAGATCACGTTGCCACTTTAAGGGAGGCAAGAAAAGTTAATTACCCTGAACCTGCTGCTGCTGCCATTGCTGCAGAAACAGCAGGTGCCGACGGGATTGTTGTCCATTTAAGGGGAGACAGACGTCACATCCAGGAAAGAGACGTAAGGATAATTAAAAGCATTATAAAATCAAAGCTTATTCTTGAAATGGCTTCCACGAGTGAAATGTTAGGTATTGCCCTTGATGTTAAACCGGATACCGTAACCCTTGTACCTGAAACAAGGGAGGAGGTCTCCACCGAGGGAGGACTTGATCTTGTTACACATGAGGCAGGTGTAAAGGAAATGGTTAACGCACTTCAGAATGCCGGCATAAAAGTCAGTATTTTTATTGATCCTGATCTTGACCAGATTAAAATCGCCCATAAAATAGATGCTGACATGATTGAAATACATACGGGCTCTTTCTGTGATGCAGTTACTGAACGTGAAAAAGAAAGAGAATTTTCAAAAATTGTTGATGCAGCAAAAATTGCCCATAAATTAAAACTTAATGTCAATGCAGGCCATGGAATCTGCTACAACACCATAAAAGCATTTAAGGGGCTTGACGAAATAGATGAATTCAGCATAGGGCACAGCATCGTTGCCCGCTCTGTTTTAACGGGAATGGAACAGGCAGTACGGGATATGCTGTCCCTTGTCAAAGCCCTGTGATTATATTCTGCGGGCTGTGATAAGAACTCAGATATATTCAAATTATTTTATCAGCGATTGGGGTTGCAGAACTTTATACCGGAGTTGAAGGGGCTTGAACTTTTTTTTAAAGGGAGAAATTTCATGTATATTGTAAAAGCGCAGGAAATGCAGAAAATGGACAGGCAGACCATTGAATCCTTTGGTATCCCCGGCAGAGTTCTCATGGAAAATGCCGGACGCGGCACTTTTAAAATGATCATGGACCTTTTCCCTGATATTTCTGATAAAAAAGTTTGTGTCCTCTGCGGAAGGGGAAACAACGGCGGGGACGGTTTTGTTGTTGCACGATACCTCATGGAAAAAGATATTAAAACAGATGTTTTTCTTTTATCTTCAAGGGATCGGCTTAAAGGTGATGCAAGGGCGAATATGGCCCTTGTGGAAAAGCTCTTTGCCATGGAGGGTGAAAAAAACGGTGAAAACAAAATTATCCAGATTCCGGACAGAGATTCTTTTATTAAATACAAAAACAGAATAATCCATAGTGATTTTTTTGTGGATGGAATTTTTGGCACCGGACTTAACTCAGATGTCAGGGGATTTTTCAGGGAGATTATTGATCTTGTAAATAAAAGCCGTAAACCCGTTGTCAGTATTGATATACCATCGGGTCTTAACGCTGATACGGGAAAATCCTGCGGCGTGAGTATAAAAGCTTCTGCCACGGCAAGCTTTGCCTTTGCAAAGCCCGGGCATATTCTCCATCCCGGAAATGAATTTACAGGCCGTCTTAAAATAATAGATATTGGTATTCCCCGTTTTATTGCTGAAAAAAATACTCCCAAAATCAACCTTGTAGAAAAAAAACTTGTCCGTTCATTTTTTACTCCAAGGATGTCCCAGGCCCACAAGGGAAATTTCGGGCATCTTCTTATTATTGCAGGTTCCACAGGAAAAACAGGGGCAGCTGCCCTTGCAGCCAATGCAGCCATGGCATGCGGCACAGGTCTTGTAACACTTGGAGTGCCTGAAAGCCTGAATCCAGTGATGGAGCCCCAGGTTACAGAAACAATGACATTCCCCCTTTTTGAAAAGAAAAAAGGATTTTTATCTGAAAAAGCCCTTGACCAGATTATTGCCCTTTCAAAGGGAAAAACCGCCATGGCCATCGGCCCTGGTATCGGAATGGAAAAAGATACCGGACACCTTGTGAAAGAGCTTATACAAACCATTGATATTCCAATGATTCTTGATGCAGATGCTTTAAATTTAATTGCAGATTATCCTGACATTTTAAAAAAGAAAAAAGCACCTGTGATACTTACCCCCCACCCGGGAGAAATGGCAAGGCTTACACACAGTTCAAGCGTGAAAATACAGGACAGCAGACTTGAATCTGCAAAAAAATTTGCTGAAAAATTTGGAATCATCCTTGTTTTAAAAGGGGCCGGAACCATCACGGCAATGCCTGACAACAGAATTTTCATCTGTACAAAGGGAAATCCTGGGATGGCATCAGGTGGTATGGGAGATACTTTAACCGGTATGATATCGGGATTTACTGCCCAGAAAATTTCCTGTGAAAATGCCGCCATTGCAGGGCCTTATATACACGGAACCTGCGGCGATTTTCTTGCCGGAACAAGGGGTGGTTTTGGATTTACAGCATCGGATCTTGTCAGTATCATCCCAGAGACAATCCATGAACTTACAGCCGGGGTTGACTGATCCTAAAAAAAATAAAAAACTGAGCTTTTATATTAACAGCCATGAGGCAGATCTGTGACTCTCAGGCTGCCTCTCAACAAATATAGAAAAAGAATCATTAATCCAGTGAAAATGAGCATCACAACATATTCAGGGCAGGAAACAAAAAATCTTGGAGAAAAACTTGGTTCTCTGATATCCACTGCCATGTCAATTTCTCTGTCAGGAGAACTTGGTGCCGGGAAAACCACATTTGTCCAGGGAATGGCAAATGGGTTAAACGTTCCTGATAATTACTATATCACAAGTCCCACATACACCATAATCAATGAATACCCCGGAAGAATCGCACTTTGTCACATGGATCTATACAGACTCGGCTCCACGGAAGAGCTTGATTACCTCGGATTTGACGAGATTGTATCATCGGGCGGTGTTGTTGTGATTGAATGGCCTGAATTACTGGACCATGAAACAAAATTAATATGTTTTGATCTTAAAATTATTTTTGAAACCGATGAGAACTTTAATAGAAAAATAAATTTAATTGCCTCTGGACTTGAAGGTATAAATCTGCTAAAGAAATTTTCTTTAACTTGAATTTATATGCGATGATTCTGTTAAAACAGCTGAATCCAGATCGGCCTCATGGCCGTTATGGATCGATTCATCCGGACCTGGCTTTAACAGGATAATTAAGACGGGAGTAACGATGGCATTAAAAGTACAGAAATACGGTGGAACATCCGTTGCAGATATTTCACGCATTAAAAATGTGGCAGAAAGAGTGGTGAAAGCCTATGACAGGGGAGACAGTGTTGTGGTTGTCCTTTCTGCCATGGCAGGTGTCACAAATAACCTGATAGACCTTGCCAATAGTGCATCAAAATCACCTGACAAGCATGAACTGGATGTCCTGCTTGCCACAGGAGAGCAGACAACTGCAGCTCTTCTCGCCATGATTCTTAAATCCATGGGCTATTCTGCAAAATCACTTCTTGGATTTCAGGCGGGCATTCTCACCGACATGACTCCGGGAAAAGCACGTATTCTTGATATTCAGTCAAACCGCATCAAAGAACTTATTTCCCATGGATATATTGTTGTTGTTGCAGGATTTCAGGGCAGAGATATGAACGGAGACATAACAACCCTTGGGAGGGGTGGCTCCGACACATCCGCAGTTGCCATAGCTTCTGCGGTTAATGCCGATGTCTGCGAGATATATACCGATGTGGACGGGGTTTACACAACTGATCCGAGAATTTGTGACAGGGCCAGAAAAATCAATATAATTTCCTATGACGAAATGCTTGAAATGGCCATCTTAGGGGCCAAGGTTCTGCAGATTCGTTCCGTTGAATTTGCAAAAAAATACAATGTGCCTGTTCATGTCAGGTCATCATTTAGCGAGGAGGAGGGGACAATGGTTGTTAATGAAAGTTCTGACATGGAAAGTGTCGTTGTTTCGGGAATCACCTGTGATAAAAATGAGGCAAGGATAACTTTTAAAAAAGTGCCTGATCAGCCCGGTATTTCAGCAAAAATCTTTTCACCCCTTGCCGATGAAGAGATCATGGTGGACATGATAATCCAGAACACCCGTTCCGGAGGGGAAACTGATCTTACCTTTACCGTGACAAACGATGACTTTGAAAAGGCAAAGGAAATCTCAGAAGAAGTTGCAGAAGAAGTAGGGGCTGAGGAAATACTGATTGCAAGAGACATCGCAAAAGTTTCTGTTATCGGACTTGGTATGAAAAGTCATTCAGGTGTTGCGGCAACCATGTTTTCAGCACTTGCTTCGGAAAATATAAATATAAGACTCATAAGTACGTCGGAAATAAGAATTTCATGCATAGTACAGGCAAAATACGCTGAACTTGCCGTAAGGGCACTTCATTCTGCATTTGGTCTTGACAAAGAATCGTAAGGAATAAAATCATGGCAAATTCAGAAAAACTGAATCCTGGAAAACTTTTAACGCTTTCAGGAGCTTACTGGCAGATTACTGGCAGACATGCACTCTCCATGCTGCGGTTAAACTTGATATTTTCACTGCAACAGGCGATAATCCCATGGGCTGCGCCAAACTTGCCGATAAACTCCATGTTCAGAAACGCAGCCTTGAGATGCTGCTCAATGCCCTGTGTGCAATGGAACTTCTTGATAAAAAAGACGGGCTGTATTTTAATACTGCAGAATCTGATACTTTTCTTTCAAAAAAATCAAAAAGGTACATCGGGTATATTATCATGCACCATCATCATCTTTTGGAGGCCAGGGATATTCGAGAAAGCGGCAACTGCATTGAGCTCCCCATTGTTTTAATATTTGAGGGAAAACGGTATTAGACAGAAGCTCACTCAACTTATTTCATCTCCGATCCTAAGCAATGTCCGAATTTCATCCACCTCATCCTCTGTAATAAGGCGACCCTGTAATTTTATCAGCCAGTTCATAGCCTCACATATTATACCTGTCGATAGCTTGAGCCCAGCTTTTTTTTACATATAGTACTACAACTTTGGTTTTTCTTGGCATAGTTTATGCTGTTGATTTTACAATTTCAAATTTTTCCACCATTAAAGTTTTCAGTTCATTGGTATGTTCATCAATATGGTTGAGAAATTGAAATACCTTAGCACGAAATGATTTATATTTTTTATGGTACTTATTCTTTACGAGATGCTCTTTGACAAAACGCCAAAACCGTTCAATTAAATTCAAGTTTGGTGCATACGGTGGTAAAAATTCCAATTTGAGTTTAGAGTGGTCTTCAAGCCATTCTGTCACAATTTTTGCTTTAAAATAGCTGGCATTATCCAAAATTAGTA
>WGCX01000306.1 GCA_015493575.1 Desulfobacteraceae bacterium
CTTTTGAATCATTATGAAGGATGCCTAAATTTTCATTTAAGAAAATCATCTTTATTGGAATATTTTTAACATCCAGCATTTTAGGATCGAGAATTCTATAATCGGAATTCTGCACTATTTCTGTTCAACTTATTTCATCTCCGATCCTTAATTAAAGAACATTGACGGAATTGTTAATCTTCTTTGATATTATGATTGACAAAAAGAAAATTTAAAGCTTAAAAATAAATTATGCTTTTTTTTATATGTTAGAATTAATTTACAATTTGCCCCTCGTGTTTTTTTCTCGATTTTTGTGATTTTTTTATTATGTGGTAAATGGGTAAACTCCGGACAACATTAAACCTGTGCTCTGCTGTGTACTTAAAATACAAAACAAAAGGCAAACAAAATATGAAGAATCTGAATTTAAACAAAAATATAAACAGGGATGAGGCGATCAGGCTTTCAGATCACATCTGGTGGGTGGGGCATGTGCTGCCGGATGATAAATTCCAATGTCATGTTTACCTTATTGAAAACGGGACGGAATCTGTTCTTGTGGATCCCGGATCAAAGCTGACATTCAGGTATGTGCTAAAAAAAATTGAAACAATTATACCCTTTAATCATATAAAATATTTTATCTGCCAACATCAGGACCCCGATATTACCGGTGCGCTTGGTCTTATCGACCAGCTTGTGACAAGAGATGATGCCATGATCATCAGCCACTGGCGTGCAATGGCACTACTCAAGCACTATGGCCTTGATCTGCCCATGTGGTGCGTTGAAAAAAACAATTGGGAGCTGACGCTTTCAAAAGGCAGGAAGCTTGAGTTTATTTTTACCCCCTATCTCCATTTTCCAGGTGCTTTCTGTACATTTGACAGGCAAAGCGGAATACTGTTTTCAAGTGATATTTTTGGTGCTTTTGTGGAGAGCGCTTCACTGTTTGCCGATGATGAATCCTATTTTGAAGGTATTAAATTTTTCCATGAACACTATATGCCGTCCAGGGAAATCCTTTTCAGCGGGTTATGCAGGCTTGAGGCCTATCCAATTAAAATGGTAGCACCCCAGCATGGATTCATTATCCCCGAACCAATGGTCAAATTTTATTTCGACCAGCTTAAAAATATTGACTGCGGCATTTATATGATGGTGCAGACCAGTACTGATATCATGCATTTATCCAGGCTCAACCGGATTTTAAGAAATTTTATGTCAACCATGATACTTTACAGGTCATTTTCAGATATTGGCCGGTCCCTGCTGGAATTAATCAGGGATGTCCTTCCCATCGAAACATTTGAGTGCTATGCCATCAACGAATCTGACATAATCATTCACATTGCCGAAGAAAGCATGTTCCGCGGTGTGGAAGCGGAGCTGCCAGAGAGATTCAAAGGGCTGATGGGAATTGACAAAATGGCCTGGGAAAAAAAATTCGGCTCTGATCTCGTTATCGAAACACAAAATCAGGCTGAGAATAATGCCAGTCATTCAAGTGAAAAACAATCAGCGATCTTACCTCTGACGTCCTCTGAAAGCATGAAGGTTTTCGGAATCGCAATGATCCTGTTTTCCGGCCCGATAGTGCTTGACAGTGAAACAGAAAAAACACTTATCCGGATGGCAGACCCCTTAAGCGTTGCCGTTGAAAGGGAAATGATTCAACGCGGTATGGAGATTGAGAAACAGAAATTTTATGAGCAGGCCATCAGAGATTCCCTTACAGGTCTTTACACAAGGGTTTATATGAATGAAGCTGTAAATCGCCTGTTCAGCCTGCAGGACAGAAATCCGTCAACGGGCATTGCGGTTATCATGTTTGATATCGATCTGTTCAAACGTATTAACGACACCTATGGGCATAATGAAGGAGATATCGTATTAAAATCAATTTCAGGTATTATTTTGGATGCTGTAAGGGATAGTGATATCCCTGTCAGAATAGGCGGGGAGGAGTTTGCGGTTTTCCTAGCAGGAGAAGATTCAAAACAGGCTGTGCAGATAGCAGAAAGAATCCGCAGTCACATTGAGCAGCTTACGCTTTCTTCTCCATTAGACAAAGAGCATTTCAGCATCAGTGCGGGAGTAGCATTCAGAACGCCTGGTCAGTCCATAAAACAGGTGCTGTATCAGGCTGACCTTGCGTTATATGAAGCCAAACAAACAGGACGTAATAAAGTGGTCAGATTTGCGGTCAGCCAATAATGAGAAGATACAATCTGTAAAACGTATTAAAGAAAATAATAAAACATAATAATACAGGAGAAACAAATGGCTAAGGCCGTAATAATAATGGGATCAAAAAGCGATCTTCAATGGTGCGAAAAAATTAAAGAAAATCTCAGTAAACTTGGTGTAGTAAGTATCTTACGCATAGCCTCAGCCCACAAAGTTCCAATAAAATGCTATGAAATTATTAAAGAATATGAAAAGGAAAAAGTTGTTTTTATCACAATAGCAGGAAGGAGTAATGCTCTCAGCGGATTTGCAGACGCACAGACATGGTGCCCGGTTATTGCCTGCCCGCCATACAGTGATAAATTTGCAGGAAGCGATATATACTCAAGCCTGCGGATGCCATCATCTGTAGCCCCCATGACTGTACTTGAACCTGCCAATGCAGCCCTTGCCGCTGCAAAAATTCTGGCCATGTCAGATGACATAGTCAGGGACAGAATAAAAGCATACCAGAAAGAGGCAAGAAAAACCCTGGAAAAAGATGATAAGGATCTGTGCAATGGTTAAAATCGCAAAACAAACGTTTTATTAACTGCGGCTGACCATTTTTGCAAGGGCAGATAGTGCCATTTCATACCCCATGGATTTAAATCCAATGATCTGGCCTGCTGCAACATCTGAAATAAGAGACCTGTGCCTGAAATCATCTCTTTTGTGGACATTTGAGAGATGCACCTCAATAATTGGTACGGAAAGAATAAGAAGTGCATCGCGTATGGCAACACTTGTATGGGTATAGGCTCCGGGATTGATGATTAAACCGTCCCATTTTTTTTCATATGCCTCGTGAATTTTCTCAACAAGTCCACCTTCATAATTGGACTGGAAACATGTCAGATGGACACCAAGTTCCTCTGCCCTTGATTTGAGAAGATTGTTTATATCTTCAAGGGTTTCTTTCCCGTAGATTTCAGGTTCACGTTTTCCCAGCATATCAAGATTAGGACCATGGATTACGCCAATTTCAGGATGTCTGATGTCAGTTTCTTTCCCCGATAAAGTTTTTTTATTGATTTTGTCCATATTAGCCCCTTTGATTTTTTTATGAAAATGTCGCTGATCTTTCTGCCTTTTCCCTTAGAATCGATATGGTCTTTTCATAGTCATCTGTTTTAAAAACAGCTGAACCTGCAACAAAAGATGATGCTCCTGCATTTGAAATCTTTCCAATCGTTGATGGTCCCACACCCCCGTCAACTTGGATAATTGCCTTTGAGCCGCTTTTTTTTATCATTGAACTTAAAACTTCAATTTTTTTAATCGTTGCCTGAATAAAGCTCTGACCTCCAAAACCTGGATTAACACCCATGATAAGAACAAAATCAAGATCATTTATTACCCATTCAAGGCAGTTCAGTGGAGTTGCAGGATTAAGGGCAACCCCTGCTTTTATTCCGGTAAAACTTTTTATAAGATTAATTGATCTGTCAAGGTGAATGCAGGCTTCTGCATGCACGGAGATAAGATCTGCACCGGATTCAACAAACTCCGGTATGAAAAAATCAGGTTTTTCTATCATCAAATGAACATCAAGAGGAAGTTTAGTGACTTTTCTGCAGGCTTTAACAATTACCGGGCCATAAGAAATGTTCGGCACAAAATGGCCGTCCATCACATCGATATGCAGCCAGTTGGCCCCTGCTTTTTCCACATTTTTAATTTCATCTCCAAGCATTGTAAAATCCGCCGAAAGAATGGAAGGTGCAATTATGCACATAATTTTATATCTCTCCTTTTTTATTTTAATTTGTTAATATTGATTTTCAGCCACAGATCTTCACTGATCTGGACTACGTTCCAGCGCCTCACAACGAAAATAAAATGTGTAAATCTGCGGCCAAATAATTACTTTACTTTTTCCGTTTCATGGATACGGCAAAAAAACCGTCCATTTCAAAATTATCCGGATATGTTTTAAAAAATCCTTTTTTTGAAATCATTGTTTTATTAAATTGATCATAAATCCTGGCGTTATTCAGGTTTATTGAAAAATCAGGTTTTTTTTCAAGAAAGAAATCGATCACTTCTTCATTTTCTTCAGGCTCACAGGAACAGACACTGTACACTAAAACGCCACCTGGTTTAACAAAATCCGCGGCTTTTATCAACATGGCTTTCTGTTTTTCGGCAAGGCGCTTTACATCCTGAAAAGATCTTGTCCATTTTGAATCGGGGTTTCGCCTTAAAACACCAAGACCCGTACATGGAGCATCAAGAAGAACCCTGTCAAAACCACCTTTAAACAAAGGATCTAATGGTTTACGGCAGGAGGTAAATTTTATATTTTCTTTTCTGCCATGGGATACATTTTCCCCACCATCAGATACAAAGGGACAAAAATTTAAAATATCCATCTGTATTGTGGAAACAATGGAGACGTCAAGACGTTCCATCTCTTTTTCAAGGGAAAAAAGTTTGCCTTTGTCAATATCAACAGCTGTCACAGAGCCCTTGTTTTTCATTAACTGTGCAATATGCCCTGTTTTACCGCCAAGACCGGCACATGCATCAAGAATTTTTTCTCCGGGCTTTGGATCAAGGATGGAACTTACGATCTGGGCGGCTTCATCCTGCACCTGGAAATATCCTTTTTTAAAGGTTTTTATTTCATGCACGGCACATGCAGGTTTTGAAAAAGAGATCCCATCTTCTGCATACTTAGTAAACCTTACCTTTTCCGCTTGATTTTCAAGTTCTCCGGCAAGTTTTTCCCTGCTGATTTTAATGGTATTTGACCTCACCATGATCAAAGGGATTTCATTAACTGCATCACAGAGTTTAAGTGTTTTATTCAGCCTGAATCGTTTCAGCCATCTTCTTGAAAGCCACAAAGGTATCGATTTTTCAACTGAAATAAAAAAAGCCGGATCCTTTTTTATATCGGGTAAAGCAAGATTTAAATATCCTTTTCCCGCTTTTCTTAAAACTGCATTGACAAATCCTGCTGTCCATCTGTTTGAAACATTTTTTGCCATCTCAACGGTGGTATTGACAGCAGCTGAAACAGGAATTTTATCAAGGAAAACGATCTGGAAAAGACCGATGCGAATCAGATAAAGTATTTCAGGGTCAAGACTTGAAATTTTTTTATTTGAAAATTTTGAAATGATCCAGTCAAGTTTTCCCCTGTATCTTAAAACTCCAAAGATAACAGCATTGGCAAGGGCTCTGTCCCTTTTTGAAAGGCAATGGAATCTGTCTTCGTAATTATTTATGGTCCTGTCAAGGGGTGCCCTGGTTTTTTCATTTTCAGACAGGACAAGAAACGATAGATAACGTGGATTTTCAGCTGTCAAACCGGATTCCCGTTTCAAGATTTCTGCCCCTTAAAAATTCGCAGGCATGAAGCTTTTTACCACCCTCAGTCTGAATTTTATGAATTGATACATAACCTGAATTACCCGCAGCAACACGAATTCCGCTGCTGTCACAGAGGATCACTGTACCAGGAGCAATATTTTCAATTGGAACAAAAATTTCAGGGAAAGATCTGTTATCCTTTGAATCTGAACAGGAAACCTCGAAAATTTTTATCCTTTTGCCGTTTAAAAAAGTAAAAGTTCCAGGCCATGGATTCATTGCCCTTACAAGTGCATTTATTTCATCGGGATTTTTTGTCCAGTCTATTTTCCCGTCATTTTTTTTCAGCATTGGAGCAAATGATGCTTTCTCATTGTCCTGGGGATAAGGGGTGATATTATCATCATAAATGGCATCAAGGGTTTTTATGATAAGATCCGCTCCCATATCTGCAAGTGTGTCATGGAGATCAGATGCTGTTGTATCACATTTTATTTTTGTTTCAGCTTTTAAAAGAATATCTCCGGTATCAAGGTTGTCATCCATCACCATTGTGGTGACCCCGGCTTTTTTATCCATGTTGAGAATGGCAGCCTGAATGGGTGATGATCCCCTGTATTTCGGAAGCAGGGAAGCATGGATATTTATGGGAAAAATCGATGGGATTGAAAGAATCTCACGGGAAAGTTTATGCCCGAATGCAACTACTACAAAAATGTCAGGCTTTATCATAGCAAGTTTTTCTTTGATTTTTTCCCCTTTCATTGAAAGGGGCTGGATAACATCAAGTCCAAGCTTTTCTGCCGCTGTTTTAACAGGAGGTGCAATTATCTTTTTCCCTCTGCCCTTTGGCCTGTCCGGCTGGGTTATGACAAGGCTTATGTCGCAGTTGTATGCAAAAAGGGCTTTAAGGGCAGGAACTGCAAAATCAGGTGTACCCATGAAAACTATCTTAAATTTTTTTTTCAATTATTTCTCAGTCTTTTTTTTATTTTCTTTTTGTATAAAGCTTTTTTTAACGAGCTTATTCTGTCAATAAAAAGGATACCATCAAGATGATCTATCTCGTGCTGCAAAATAACCGCCTGGATTCCTTCAGCATCAAATTCAAGTTTTTTTCCGTCAATATTAAGGGCCTTAACTGTTATCTGTTTATAACGTTTAACATTTGCACTGTAATCAGGAACGCTCAAGCAGGCCTCTTTTTCAGAAACAACACTTCCCGATGCAGAGATGATTTCAGGATTGATAAGTGGCCTGAACTCCTTTTCTTTCTCATTTTCCTTCGGTTCATCATCTCCTGCATTGGGGTTGTAAACAATAAGTCTTTTGTTGACCCCGACCTGTGGGGCAGCAAGCCCTACACCGGGGGCATCAAACATTGTCTCCCCCATGTTCTCAATCAGGGTTTTAATTTCATCGTCTATCTCTTCAACAGGAACAGATGGCTGTGAAAGTGATGGGGCAGGATATTTTACAATCTCAAGTAAAGCCATAATTTTAATATTTCACTCCTGGTAACTTCCATGAAGCATGTCCGGATTTGCTTAGACTGCCTCAAAAATAAATTATTAAAAATCCGCCATATTACATACACGGATTTTTTTTTAGAAACGCAATAGTATTGTTCTTGCTTTTTCTATGTCTGTTTTAATCTGGTTTGACAATTCATCAATACCGGAAAATTTTTTTTCATCCCTTAATCTCCGGATCATGTTGACCCTGATTCTTGTATTGTATATATCTTCTGAAAAATCTAAAATATGAACTTCAATGGTAAATATGTGATCATCAAAGGTGGGGCTGTAGCCAATATTTGCCACACCTTTGAATTTACCTGCAACACACTCAACCATCACGGCATACACACCCATTTTCGGGCACAGTTCATCGTGGAGTTTGATATTTGCAGTGGGAAAGCCAAGCTGGGAACCGCCTCTTTCCCTTCCCTTTACAACTTTGCCGCGAATCTGATAATACCTGCCGAGAAATTTTGGCGTTTCATGAACTTTTCCCTCCATGACAAGCTCTCGTATCCTGGTGCTGCTGATTCTTTCTTTTCCTTTTTCACTGTCACGAATCCAGTCCGGCACGATCAGCTCGAAATCTTTGATATCAGCCTGTTTTTTAAGAAAAAAGATATCTCCTTTCCTGTTTTTTCCAAATGTGTAATCAGGACCCACAATTATTGTGTGCATTCCTATTTTTTCAATAAGAAATTTTTCAATAAAATCTGCAGCAGTAATGGAGGCAAATTCTTTTGTGAACGGAATACAGATTAATTTATCAATACCCACTGCTGATATCAGCTCTATTTTCTGATCTTTTCTTGTTATAAGGGACGGACCGCCATACCCCAGTGCTCTTAACGGATGGGGCTCAAATGTGATGACAACGGAAGTTCCGTTTATCTCTTCAGCCCTTTCTATAACCTGGTGAAAAAGAGACTGGTGACCTTTATGCACTCCGTCAAAGTTGCCTATTGTAACGACAGCCTTTGGAAAAGGTCCGCCAATTCTGTCAATATCTTCTATCAGTTCCATAATTTCCTTAAATTTTAAAAACTTAACTTCACAATCTGTATAACGGACATGAGGCCGATCTGAAGAATATTAAAATGTGGAATTTGCATTCTATCCCATAAAAACAGCCATATATACTTGACAAACATAACGAAGAAATATATACAATAATTCCCGTTGCAAAGCAATCCTTTTTACGGGTTGCAAATTTATAGAAGCCGAAGTGGCGGAATTGGTAGACGCGCTTGTTTCAGGGACAAGTGGACGTATGTTCGTGGGAGTTCGAGTCTCCCCTTCGGCACCATTTTTACAAAAGATATTGTGCCGAAGTGGTGGAATTGGTAGACACGCTAGACTTAGGATCTAGTGCCGCAAGGCGTGAAGGTTCAAGCCCTTTCTTCGGTACCAAATTTCAAAACAGGCATACAGGCGAAGATATTGTCTGCAAATCAGGTCTTCCTTTTATTTTTTTTCCATTCTATGTACCAATCCTCGTTTCCATATAATTTTTCTGAACAATCCGGGCAGAGGCTGTGGGAAAAAACGGCATCAGAATGATTTTCAATATAAGATTCCAGATTTTTCCAATATCCTTTGTCATCCCGTATTTTTTTACATGAAGAACATATGGGGAGTAAACCTGTTAATACTTTTATTTTTGATAAAGCCTGTTGCAGTTCAAGGACTATACGCTCTTTTTTTGCCGTTGTATTTTTCAACTGGCATATCAGCTGTTCTCTCCTTGATTCGGCATCTTTAAGCTCAGTTAAATCTCTGCACACCTCAAGCACTAAATTTTTATCTCCAATATGCATTGCGCTCAGTGTGATAAGCGAAGGAAAAACAGTTCCATCCCCCCTGATGTTAGTCCACTCAAATTCAATTGAGCCCCTGGATATGGCCATATCCATATATTTCATGGCATTGTCTTTGGATATCTGACCACCTCGCTGGAATTCAGGAGAAAACATGCCAATGGTTTTACCGATGAAATTTTCCCTGGATCCTATGCCATAAAGCCTGACAGCAGCTTTGTTGCAGTCAACATATCTGCCGGTATCAGCATCAATAATTGAAAAAGCATCAAATGAAGATTCAAAAAGTGTCCTGTATTTTTTTTCTTTCTCACTGAGAATTTTCTCAAAACGCCGACGTTCCCTTGACATCCTGTTAGCTGAATCTGCCAGAGACTTGAACTCAGTAAAAAAAACCTGGTTTTCTTCAATAGCAGTATTTTTGTTTGCAGATTGTCTGAAAAACTCTGAAAAAACACCAATATTTTTTTTAATCCTACCTGCCCAGTAATATACCAGCATACAGGATAAACATAGAAAAATACTTAAAATAAAGACACACTTTAAAATCATAAATTTAATATTTTTATGCAGAGTTTTTTGTTTTGCTTTTATCAATGCTTTTATTTTATCTGTATAAAAACAGGATCCGACATACCAGTGCCAGGGTTTGAAAGGTGCGACATAACTTATCACAGGTTCAGGACTGTTGTTTTCATTGAATCCAGGTGCCATGTACGAAAGAAATCCACCTCCGGTACGGGCCTTATTTATTATTTTTTTTATAGTTTTTTTCCACCCATACTTTATATGTCTGGCAGGGTCATCCCCCTTGAATGGTCCGGAAAGAAGCTTTGCATCCCAGGTTCCGGCAAACACAAATCCTTTACCTCCATATTTTATATGATCGATACGACGAATAACCTCATTTTTTATTTTATTTTCTTCATCAACTATATATTTCCCGTTTCCTATAACCCAGTTAAAAGGCTTAAAATATTTAATATAGGAAATTTTCGGCTCCTCTATTCCACAACCCGGTTTTTTATAGTAATAGGAAGCAAAGCCCTCCCCTGCCGGAGACATGGCAATGGAAATAAATTCCTTCATGATATAGGTACCTTTACAGTCCTGAAATTTCATGACATTTTTACCCTGAAGTCCGGGTTCATTGCGATTTATCATTTCAATTCCCGACATATCCTCTGCAAAATAGTATCCTTCACCATTATCCCATGAATCAGAATAAAGGGCATCGTGAACCATTTTTTTAATCTCGGAAAGCTTTTTTGTTTTCCTGTTTTTTTCATAAATATACAGGGCAGTTTCCCAGGCTTCCCCGGTTCTTGAAAGAACCTCGTTTCTTAAGCGTATTTCTGTAAGAGATTTTTTATGATGGATATACTCTATGATCTGGCTTACTTCTGCCTTGACGGCTTTTTCCCGGGAATTTATGTATTCCTGTCTGACATTGTTAATCTGTAAATGCGTACTGATAATTTCATGATACGCCCAGATATAAATAATGGTGACCGCAAAAATAATATAAAGCAGAGTCATGGTAATCCAGAAAATATTTGTAATACTCTTCATAATATTGCGATACCTTTACAGTGGAATCCATTAGAACATGAAAATTCTTAAAAATTAAAAAGCCTAAAAATAAAAAAAGCCTGCTTAATATAAAAAAGCATCTCTTAAAACGGCATACTCCCCGGTACAGAATTTATCAAGTAAAAATCAAATGAAATTTTACGGAAAAGTGTTAAGTATCGAAAATTTTATTTTATCGGCCTCATGGCCGTTATAGTAAAAACAGCATGATTTGAGGTAAAAAAAGGCGGGACATCCTTTATTGCATGAGCAATCATGGGATTTTTTTTAAATTTTTTTGAAAGAAAGTGTCTTATATCTTTTCTGTTCCAGCCGTAAGGATGTGTAAAATTTAAATACAAAGAGAGATCTCCTTCGTAGAACCTGTCCGTTTCAAGAGCCTCGGCATCCTCACTGAATCTTGGAAGATTAAATATGGCGGTATTTATAAAACTTATTTCATGGCTGTGATCTGCGACATAAACAAGAGTTTTTTCTGCTGATTCTTCAGTTTCCCGTAAAGTTCCGAAAAGAAGATAAACATAGGTTGCTATACCCGCTTTTTTAAGGGATGAAAGCACATCTGAAACCATGGCAAGATCAGTACCTTTGTGCATATAGTCAAGCACATCCTGATCTCCTGATTCCAGACCGAGCTTCAGCATCCTGCATCCTGAACTGTACAGAGCCTTTGCAAAATCAGGATTTGCAAGTTCTTTCATAAACCTTGCAAATCCATACCATACAAAGGGCATTTTCCTTTTTGAAATGGCTTTTAAAAGGGAATAACTTAAGGAATTGTCAAGAAAATGAACAGTATGGGGATGATATCGTCTGTTCAGATCTGTTAGATCATCAAGAACATCCCCGGCCTTTTTTGATGAATAAAGACTTTTTTCAGCTCTTTCAGGACAGAATCTGCATTTATTCCAGTAACAACCCGTTGAAGCCCTGTAGGGAAGAATCCTGCCCGGAGAAAGATAGGAATCCCAGGAAGCAAAATCAAAATCAGGCAGAAATTTTTCTCTTTTCTCCATTTTTTGCCCTGAAATTTCAAGAAGTGTTTTTTCACCCTGCCCCTTAACCATTATATCAATTATGGAATCAAACGGATTTTTCCAGTCAGGAAAACTCATCCATGAAGTGATAAGTCCGCCCCCCATGATAATTTTCTTTCCGGGAAATTTTGATTTTATCCATCCTGCAAGGGCAAAACCAGTCAGTGCCTGGCTGAGATAACACAGGGAAATTCCAATATAATCCCCTGCATCACCGTCATTTTTTTTTTGTGATCCATCTTTTAGTGATATTACGATTTTTTTCAGTAAAAAATCCTCAAAATAACCGTAAAAATGATTTTCAATAAAATTTTCAAATGAAGAGATAAGGTCACGGGTTTTAACCGGTGCAAGAAGTGAATCATGGTAATCTGCAAGGCTTATCCTGAATCTTTCAGGCAAAAATGAACCTATGGCCCTGTTCACCTCAAAAACTTTCTGCCTGTATCTTTCCATATTTGTGTATAAACATGGATCTTTTAAATCTGATAGATTCCGCTTAAAATGGCTGAAAGCTCTTTTTGTCCAGGTACGGCACTTAATATTATCCAGATTATCAGATTGACTATGGGAATATCCAAGCCATAAAAGAGCGTCAAGATTTGCATCAATCACCGTACATTTTATACCATGGTTTTTTAAGGCCCCTGAAAGATATGCCACTCCACCGGGAGGCTCACATATTTTAGCTGCAGGGGGGTAGATTAAAATCATAGAACAAATTTAAATTCCCATTCTGTTGCAATATTTTTTATGCCACACATGCTTAGGATCGAAAATTTTATAACCGGAATTCTGCGCTATTTCTGTTCAACTTATTTCATCTCCGATCCTTAAGAGCAGATCTCACAGATCATGCTGGTTACTTTCTTTCTTGCTTCCTTAAATCTCTTATCCCTGAAACCAGGTTTCCACCCTGAATGTTTAACCTCATCGGAAACAATGAGAACCGCTGCAATATCTTTTCTCCTGTATTTTGCAACACTGAAAAGAGCAGAGCATTCCATTTCCACGGCAACAGCACCTCTGTCTTTAAAAAAAGCAACTTTTTCCGGTGTCTCCCTGTATATGGCATCCGTTGTCCAGACATCTCCTTTTCTGTATTGAATATCTCTTTTCAACATTTCCCTGATTAAAATATCTCCAAGTTTTAAATCAGAGGAGATCAAAGGAAAATTATCATCTGTTTTAATATAATTTCTCGAAGTTCCTTCATCGGATATGGCTGCATTGGGAATCAGGATATCCCCGGTATTAAGATTTGGAGAGACAGAACCGCACCATCCAATAACAATTATTTTTTCTGCGCCCTTTGCAATAAGGGATTCCAACAGGGCTGCACCATAGGGAGCGCCCATGTAAGGCCCTGTATATGAACTGTTACCTGAATCAAAAATACCCTTTTCACCGTTTTCAGGGGTGAAAAGGGTACTCATAAAAAAAGAAAATGTTTTCCCTTTTTCAAATTTCTGCTTAATATACCTTAAATCAGGTTCTGCACTGACCATAATAGCAACGGGTCCGATATCACGCGGTCTTCCCGTTCCCATGGGCGAAATAATTGACTTGCTATTCAGGTCCGACAAAGCCGGATAATTCATCCTTTACCTCGTCTATAACATCGTAAAGCCACATTACATCCTCTATGCTCAGCCTTCCAGCCTTGGTGGGAACCCTGTCGGTTCCGTCTTTTTTCTTTAAAATTCTAGGTCCTATCTGTAATTTGGCTTCTCCTTCACCATACTGCTGTATGGAGAGGATAAGCCCTGTCTCTTCACATTTCCATTCTTTAAGTTTTTTATCTTTTTCAGGATCATATCCTGCCATAACAACCTCCATTATTTCATAATCACTGCTACGGGGCAGATCAGGTCTGCCCGAATCTGCCACACAGCAAAAAATATAATAAGCGTAACAGGTTACGCTCTGTTTCTTATAACGGCCATGAGGCCAATCCAAATTTACCCAGCCGTCTTGAAGAATCAAAGATTCTGACAAATACAGGAATAAACGTATCAGATCATGGAAAAATCCGCTATATTCCTGAACATACCTGCAATAAAAGAAAGCAATGCGACCCTGTTGGTTCTCAATGCATCATCTTCTGTCATAACCATTACATCATCAAAAAAATCATCAATTGCCGGACGTAAACCTGCTATTTCCTTGAGGGCTTTGTCATAATCACCTTTGCGGATATAATCCGTGACAATAGAACTTACCTTTCTGCATTGATTAAACAGTTCCTTTTCAGAATCGGATTCAAAAAGAGCATCATCTATCTCTTTTTCTGAAGCACTGCCTGATTTTCGACCATCCCTTGAATCACCTGTTTTTTTCAAAATATTAACCACCCGCTTAAATGCAATGGAAAGCGGCTCAAAATCAGGTGCCTGCCTTAAAGCATCAAGGGCTTTAACCCTTAAAAGCGCATCGGGAATATCATCAAATGAAACAGAAACAGCAGAATTGACAGATTCCCGTGCAAAACCATGGTCAACGACCAGCAGATTTACCATTCTTCTCTTTAAAAACTCCATTATTTTTGAAAGAAGTACGGAGCGTTTCCCAGGATCTGCCTCGTATGGGACAAGCCCTTTTTCCATAATTTCCCCAATGGAAAATTTGAAATTACCTTTCAGCATTATCTGGATGATCCCAAGTGCCTGACGGCGCAAAGCATATGGATCAGATGCCCCTGTTGGTATGAGGTCAGCAAAAAAACATCCGCAGATTGTGTCTGTTTTATCTGCAATGGCAAGGAATTTTCCTATTTGTGTTTCAGGAAGCGGACCGCCTGAATACACAGGCATATAATGTTCCTCAATTGCCTTTGCAACGTTTTTATCCTCTCCCATATTCAAGGCATAGGTCCTGCCGATAACACCCTGAAGTTTTGTAAATTCTATAACCATCTGGCTGACAAGATCCGACTTGCATATTTCAGCTGATCTTTTGAGATTTTTTTTGAAATTTTCATCCCCGGGATCTACAATTTCTGCAAGATAATCACAAAGATCAATGAGACGCTGTCTTTTTTCGTACATGGAACCAAGTTCTGCCTGGAAGGTAACCGATTTTAACTTCTCAGAAAAATCATCAAGACTTGACTCATTATCCACTTTGTAAAAAAATTGTGAATCTGACAGGCGGGCCCTGATAACCTTACCATGACCATTTGCCACAAGGTCCATGTCCTTTGCCTTTGTGTTGTTTACAGCTATGAAATAAGATGTAAGTTTTCCATTTTCATCGGTTAAGGCAAAATACTTCTGGTGCTCTCTCATGGCTGTAATTAAAACTTCATCGGGAAGTTCAAGAAATTCATCATCAAATTTTCCCACCACAGGATATGGATATTCCACAAGATTTGTGACAATATCCACAAGCTTGTCATCCTTTAAAATGACGCTGTCAACACTTGATGCAGCTTTTTCGATTTCTGCCAGAAGAAGCTGTTTCCTCTCTTTTATATCAGCTATAACACCTGCAGATCGCAGGGTTGAAAGATATTGAGCAGCATTTTCAATCTTAAATTTTTCAAAAAACATGAATTCATGACCAAAGACATATGGAGAGGATGTAATATTACCCACCTTGAACTCAATGGGGGTATCGCCCAGTATGGCTGTAACGGATATGATCGGGCGGGCAAAACTTATTGAAAGATCCCCCCATCTCATACTCTTTGGAAAGGGGATGGAAAGGATAATGTCAGAAAGAGAGTTTTTCAGGATCAATTCTGCAGACTCACACTTTTCCTCCCTCACAGCGGACAGATACCTACCCTTTTCAGTCTCTTCCACACTTATCTCATCTAAATTAACCCCTGCTTTCTGTGCAAATTTTTCAGCGGCAATGGTTGGCTTTCCATTTTCATCAAATCCGATCCTTTCCGGAGGCCCTGTTATGGTGGTTTTCTCAGGTCTCTGGGATTGTGCCACATCATTTATAATCAGTGCAAGACGTCTTGGCGTACCAAAATATGAGGCCTGGCCATGATCCACCCGGGCAGTATCAAGAGAGATCAGAAGTTTTTCCCTGAAAGCTTCCAAAGCAGGGATAATATATCCGGCAGGAATTTCTTCTGCGCCTATTTCTATTAACAAATCATTCATTTTTACACCTATTTTATGTTTACTGAACCCCATCCGATTTCCACATAAAGATTTAAAACTTTAAATTTTCCCCAGCGTTAAATTTTTTTTAACTATAGTTTGAAAGTCTGTAACTATTGTTTGAAAATCTGTAACTATTGTTTGAGAAGTGGAAATCCCATCTCCTCCCTCTGGGCAACATATGCCTTTGCACATGCCCTTGCGATTCTTCTCACTCTTCCGATATATCCGGTACGTTCCGTAACACTTATTGCACCCCTTGCATCAAGGAGATTAAAGGTGTGGGAACATTTCAGACCGAATTCATATGCAGGCACAACAAGTCCCATTTTAACAATTTTCAATGCTTCTGCCTCATATTTATTAAAGAAATCAAAAAGCATGTCTATATCTGCCACTTCATAGTTGAAAGTGGACTGCTCCACCTCCTGCTGATGGTAAATTTCTCCGTAGTTTACCGAATCGTTCCACTTTAGATCATAAACATTGTCAACACCCTGGAGGTACATGCATATTCGTTCCAGTCCATATGTGAGTTCCACTGAAACAGGTTTTAAGTCCACACTTCCTGCCATTTGAAAATAGGTGAACTGGGAAATTTCCATACCATCTAACCACACTTCCCAGCCAAGGCCTGAAGCCCCGAGTGTGGGCGATTCCCAGTCATCCTCCACAAACCTGATATCGTGTTCCAAAGGATCAACGCCAAGGGCTTTCATACTGTCAAGATATAGTTGCTGAACATCGGGGGGTGAGGGTTTCAGAATGACCTGATATTGGAAATAATGCTGCAGGCGGTTCGGATTTTCACCGTATCTACCATCGGTGGGACGGCGGGAAGGCTGAACATAAGCGGTTTTCCACGGTTCAGGCCCCAATACCCTGAGAAGCGTTGCAGGATGAAATGTACCTGCCCCCACTTCCATGTCATAGGATTGGGTCAGCACACAGCCACGGTCTGACCAAAAATTCTGCAATTTTAAAATAACGTCTTGAAAATTCATTGTTTAATCTCTCTTTTAACCTCCCGGCTCATAATTTTTTTATTCAGCTCCGCCCCATGGCGGTTTATTCAAACAATATCCCGTCAGGGTCTATTTTGGTATCAAGCAGAATTGCCTGATCTTTTCCTGCAGTTAATTTTTCCCATTCTCCCTTCAGGCTGTCAATTTTTTCCGATTCTCCAACTGCCCACAGGCATCCTCCACCGCCTGCTCCGGTGAATCTTGCCCCGCACCCGGTTTTTTCCGCTGCTTTAAAGAGTTTTATTCCCGTTTCATCAAGGACATCCGGGGTCATTTCAAGCCTCAATTTTGTTTCCCTGTTCATTAAAGCCCCGGCAGAATTGTATTGTCCTTTTTTTATACACTGTGCAAACTCATTGGTTATTCTGCATATTTCTTCCCATTTATCCCGGTTTTTTCCCGAAATAAACATGTCAACCCATCTTTTGTTAATATCTTTTGAAACATGCGGTATCCCGCAATAGGCAACAAGAATATTATGGTTGAATTCTTCCATGGCCTTAACTTCCTGATCCGGAAATATTTTTTCACGTATAAATGAAGGACCGTTTTCTCCAAGTATCCAGTGCCAGGAATTTATACCGCCGTATGCAGCTGCAAGCTGGTCCTGAAACCCGCATGGAACACCTGCGACCCCTGCTTCAATATAGTGGGCAATGATGGGTGCATTTTTTTTTAATTTTAGAGATTCATCACAATCTTCCCCACCATCATAACCATTTTTCCCTGTCTGGAGTTCATTCTTATTAATCGGCCGTTTGTTATACTCAACAAGCTGATCTATTTTCAAAAATGCCGAAACAATTGCCACGGCAGCTGCAGATGACCCGCCAAGGGCACTTCTCGGAGGTGACGTTGAATCTATTTCAATGCATACCCCTTCTGCATTAAAATAAGCTGCAACGGCAAACATTAACCCCAGGGGATGATCAAAACCTGCATATCCCGCCTTAAATTCGGCACTTTTAAATCCCCTTGAAGAAATTTTCACATACCCTTTTTTCCAGGCGGACAATCTGACGTGTGTTCTCATATCAAGGGCAATGTTAAAAGTTGATGGCGCAAAATGGTTCAGGGGAAGGAAAAAAGTACTGATATCAAGGGTTCCGCCAAGATCTATTCTGCAGGGAACAGACACATTTATTTCACAATTTTTAAGAAGAAAACTGCAAATCATATCTACTTTAAGCCTTATATTTACTCTATCAACGGGTTTTAATGTATTGAAACACAGTCTTTGGCTGCAAACATGCCTTTCCCCTTATTCTCCTTAAAAACACAAGGCTTTTAAGATTCCTGCCGATATGACATGGCACAAACGATTCTAACAGTTTCTCACCTTCAATTATAGAACAGGGAGAAAGCTTTATTCTTTCAATTCTTTTAATATCACTGTTTTTCATCCATAAAAGCTGTTTTAAAGTACCCTTTGAAACTGTGATTCCATGTCTGATTGAATTTTTACCACATTTGTCACAGATAAATTTCCCCTCTGCAAAATCAAAAACAAAACTCTGCTGATTAATTTCATCAAGGGGAGTTGAACATTTACCGCACATTGAAAAATTTGGATCAAACCCGGACATTGCCATGAATCTTATCTGGAATAAAAGACTTAACACCTCTTTTTTCATTGAACCGGAATTCAAGGCGGCCAGGACATAAAGCAGAAGTTCATAAAGAGGCTGCATCGCCCTGCCCTCTTCCATCCATGAATTGACAATTTCAACCCAGTAAAAGGCATAACCCGTTGTTTCGGTATCGGTTCTGATTTTTGCAAATGAGTCATCAAGATCAACGCTGCACAGCACTGGCAGAGCATTTTGTCTCTTTGGTATTGTACAGCAGATATTCATCACGGAAAACGGGTCCAGTGCCCCTGCAAAACGTTTGACACTTTTTTTTGCATTTTTTGCAATAACCGAGATCCTGCCCTTGGAACGTGTGAAAAAAGTTATGATCAAATCATAATCACCATATTCCATTCTCTTGAGTAGAATCGCATCACTTGAAAAACGGGATATATCCATATTAAATACACGGCATAAAAATAATTGAGGCAAATCTGGTCCAATCAAGATCCGCCTCATGGCGGTTTATAAGAAACTCCTGCAAAATACTTTGAATTATTAGAGTTTCTATATTTGTAAGAATCTTCGATTCTTTGAGGCCGTTTAAGACTCAATAGATCGGCCTCATGGCCGTTATAATGCAAATTTTGGCCGGAAATTAATCAATCAAAGCATAATCTTAATATGGGATTTTTCCTTTAAGGATTCCAGCCATGATTTGAATTTTTTCTCAGCTTTTTCTTTATACAGCTTTTTTGATATCTGTGTTGAAATTTCATCAAGGGTTTTTCCATTTTCCGTTTTGACATCCTCAAGATAAAAAATCTGATATCCCTGATCCGTCAATATCACATCTGTATATTTTCCAGGTTTAAGTCCTGATACTGCATTCCTTATCTTACCGGAAAGTGCTCCCATTTCAAAGGTCCCGAGATCTCCTCCATCAGCTGCATTGGGTACTTCGGAATATTTTTTTGCAAGATCGTTGAAATTTTTTCCCTGATCAAGCATCTTTTTAATTTTCTCAGCTTTTTTATACTTTTCAGCCTTAATCTCATCAGAAGCATTTGCATCCACAGGAAGACATATATTACAAAGATGATATTTATTAACCCCTGAAAACTTTTGCTTATGCTCATTATAATATTTCTTAATATCCTGGTCAGTGACTATAACCTTGGATTTAATCTCATAATTAATCAATTTCGGTCTTAAAATTTCCCGGCGCATTCTTTCCCGGTATTCCTTTAAAGTCAGACCGTTCTGCTTTAAGGCTTTTTCAAGATCCTCCTGTGTCATTGACTGAGACTGTTTTAATCTTTCAATGGCATTATCAACTTCCTGATCCGTCACAGTGATATGAAGCCTTTTTATCTCCTGATCAGTTAGCATTTTGTCAATCATGCGGTCAAGCATATCCTTCTTAATCTTGTATAAAATTTCTTTCTTTTTTTCCGAAGAATAACCTGCTGAATTAATTCTATCAACATAGGGTGATACAGCCTTGTTAAGTTCTGTCAATGTTATTATATCGTCATTAACAACTGCAACAATCCTGTCAATCACCCTTGCATTGGAAACAGGTGACCACAAAAATAATGCACAAAACACGCATAGAGTACCAAAAAAATATTTGTTAAAATTAATCATATACTATTCCTTTAATTGTAGAAAAACACTTAATTCTTTTTTGTTTATTTCAACGGGGAATTTTTTATTCAAAGCATTTATCCATGCAGGATATTTTTTTTCTGCTTTTTGTGCACGTAAATGAACAAGAAGCTCTTTTTCCTCAATATCCGTCTGCTTTTGTGTTATGCCCCGTTGTTTTCCTTTCTCCTGACCATGATGCGCCACATCTTTTTTTTGGAATTCACCATTTTTTTTATGCAGTTGATAGTAATTTTCAATATCCTGCGGAGTTATTTCAATCTTATCCTTCAGATCTTTTTTAATAAAACGATTAATCAAAAGCCTTATTCCCAGCCTTTTTTTCCATACTGAATATGACACTGCATTTTCTAAAAGCATCTTTTGAAAAGTATCGCCGGGAAAATCTTTTTCTATATCTTTTGCAGCAGCGTCAATATCCTTTTCAGACACTGTAATTCCATCCTCTGCAGCTGCTGCCCTGAGTACAAGTTCCTGGGAAAGCTGGGCTGCAAGATCAAGAACAAGGTTTTTGTATTTTTCCGGGTCGGAATTGATATCATATGGATAAGCCGACTTCTCAATTTCAAGTTCTTCACTGAATCCATTGGCTGAAATTATGATATTGCCACACTTAAGCAGATAGTTACTGGAAACTTCCGAAACTTTATTATCCTTTCTGCATCCGGGAAAAAACATGCAGCACAGAAAGCAGGCAAAAATAAAGCATTTTAACGTTCTGCAGCACAGTTTTTCACAAATAAAGTTCAAAATTCAATTCAGCCTATGCCTTTTTTACCCTTGAGAAAACATCATCTTCAAGCCCGGACAACTTACCATCTTTGATCAGTCTATAACCCCTTGCACCTATCATTGCAGCGTTGTCCCCGCAAAATTCTCCTTCTGGAACATGAAAATTCATTCCATGCTTTAAGGCCTGGTTTGACAATTCATCTGCAAGAAAAGAATTTGCAGATACGCCGCCAACAAGTGCTATACGTGAACATGTTTTACTTAATGCCGCCCTGATCAATTTAAAGGATAATACATCAATGACAGCTTTTTGAAAACTTGCTGCAATATCAGCTGTTTTTTTTTCATCAAGAACATTTTTCTGTTCTTTAACATATCTTGCCACAGAGGACTTAAGCCCGCTGAAACTGAAATCAAATCCATCCTTATCAAGAAAACTTCTTGGAAATTTTATGGAATCAGGATCACCCTGCAATGCAAGCTTTTCAATAACAGCCCCGCCGGGATACCCTTTACCAAGCATTTTAGCAACCTTGTCAAAGGCCTCTCCTGCAGCATCATCACGGGTCTGTCCAAGGAGTTCAAATTCATTATACGATGTTACGTAATAGAGATTTGTATGGCCACCGGATGCAAGAAGCGCAGTAAAAGGAAAAGCAGGAGGAAAAGCGTTCAGCATGAGCGAATATAAATGACCTTCAAGGTGATTAACACCTGCAAAAGCAATACCTCTTGCCCAGGCAAAAGCCTTTGCAAAGGAAAATCCAACAAGAAGTGCACCGATCAACCCCGGTCCCTTTGTCGCTGCAACACCTTCAATATCATCAATGGAAAGACCTGCTTCTCTCACCGCCTGATCAACAACAGGAAGTATTGATTCAATATGCATGCGTGAAGCAAGTTCAGGTACCACTCCTCCGTATTTATGATGAACAGCAACCTGGGATGCAACAACGGATGAAAGTACGGTTTTTCCATTTTCAATAACAGCTGCTGCAGTTTCATCACAGGAGGATTCAATGCCCAGAATTATCATGAACGTTTTTCCCTTTTAAGGCCTGCATCTCTTTAAACCCATTGGACCTGTTCTTCCGAGCCTTCCCTTGATGCTATTTCTCCAATTATAAAGGCCTTTTCATCCATGGCACCCAGCCTGTCAATAACATCCTGGGCAGATTCCTCAGGCACAACGGCAATCATGCCAATACCATTATTAAATGTTCTGTGCATTTCAAAATCTGAAACAGAGCCTGCCTTCTGTAAAAAATGGAATACAGGAGGAATTTCCCAGCTGTTTTTTTCCACAATGACTTTGCATGCCTGGGGTATTATCCTTATAATATTTTCGTCAATCCCCCCCCCTGTGATATGTGCAAGACCATGTATGGGAAGGTCCCTCACAAGGCTTAGAACCGAATAACAATATATTCTCGTAGGTGTAAGCAACACTTCCCCAAGAGGTTGCTTTAGATCGGGAATTATTGAGTCCACATCATATTTACATTTGTCAAAACAAATTTTCCGTACCAGGGAGAAACCATTACTGTGAATACCGCTGGATGCAATACCGATGAGTTTATTACCGTTTCTGATTTCAGAACCGTCAATGATTTTATCATTATCAACAATTCCAACGGAAAAGCCTGAAAGATCATACTCCCCGCCACCATACATACCGGGCATTTCTGCTGTTTCCCCGCCTATTAAAGCACAGTTAGCCTGTATGCAGCCATCAACGATTCCTTCAATGATCTTTGCAGCCTTGACATCATCAAGGCACCCCATGGCAAGGTAATCAAGAAAAAAAAGAGGCTTTGCTCCCTGTACCACAATATCGTTGACGCACATGGCAACAAGATCAATACCAATGGTGTCGTGCTTGTCCATTTTAAATGCAATTTTCAGCTTTGTTCCGACCCCGTCAGTGGAACTTACCAGTACAGGATTATTATAATTTGAGAGATTTAGGGAAAACAGTCCGCCAAACCCTCCTATTTCTCCCATTACGCCTGATCTTGGCGTCGTTTTTGCGAGCTTTTTTATTGTATTGACAAACTTATTTGCCTTTTTTATATCAACCCCTGCATCAGCATAAGTCAAGGAATCGCCCATTAGAATACTCCCTTTTCTTCTTTTTTGTAAAGCATTTGAAATTGCTTACACTCAAATCATGAAATGCATTTAAATTAAGATTGTTAATGAAGTTCAATAAATTTGAGACTGAAAAAAATCAAGATTAAATATAGATTAAATCAAGATTAAATTTTGATTTTAAATAATCTTATTTACCCAAAAAGTCAAAACCTTTTTGACATACCCTTTCCAATACTGTATTCAGGTTCTTAAATTCTGACAATTGTATTTTTACTTACTAATGATGATAAGGATCGAAAATTTTATAAGTTGAACGAGATGGTCATGAGGCTGATCCGGAAACTATTAAACGGCCTCAAAAAATCAGAGATTTTGACGAATATGAAAATAGAATCAGTGATATAGTCAAAGAGGTATCAAAATTCAAAATTTTCAGAAAAATGGTTAATTTGTGTAATAGTTGAAAATCAGGGGATTTATTTAAAATGGAAAAAATTAATGTTGGAATACTGGGGTGCGGAATTGTTGGAACAGGTGTTGCTAAGCTCCTGATGGAAAAAGAAAAACTTCTTGAATCGAGGATAGGAACGGTTATTAACCTCAAAAATATTGCAGATATTGATACAGAAAAAGACAGGGGAATAAAATTTAAAAAAGGGGTGATGATCTCCGATGCATTTAAAATAATTTCAGACCCTGATATTGATATAATTGTTGAGTTAATAGGGGGTAACAAAATTGCAAAAGATCTGACAATCCAGGCTCTTGAAAACGGTAAGCACGTTGTAACGGCAAATAAAGCTCTGCTTGCATCCTTTGGTAACGAGCTTGTCAAAACGGCAAGACAAAATCAGGTTGACCTTGCCTTTGAGGCAAGCTGCGGGGGGTGCATGCCGGTTGTAAAAACTCTGCGGGAATCCCTTGTGGGCAATTGTATTAAATCCATCACCGGGATTTTCAACGGTACCTGCAATTATATTTTAACGAAAATGTCGAATGAAAAATGTCCCTTTCATGATGCGTTGCAGCAGGCACAGGAAAAAGGATTTGCCGAGGCAGACCCGACCCTTGACATTGAAGGATTTGACTCTGCCCACAAACTTGCAATATTGACATCTCTTGCCTATGGAATGGAGATAAATCTCGATGACATTCACGTTGAAGGAATTACCAGAATTTCACCCATGGACATCGAATTTGCAAAGGAATTCGGCTACACAATAAAACTTCTTGCCATAAGCAAAAACAACTCTGACAATATAGAAGCACATGTTCATCCGGCCATGATACCATTTTCAAATCCATTGTCCCATGTGAATAATTCGATGAATGCAGTGATAATTGACGGAGATGCAACGGGACAGACAATGCTCTACGGATATGGAGCAGGAATGATGCCCACGGCAAGCGCAGTTGTAAGTGATATTGCCGATATTGCAAGAAATTTAATAAAGGGAACTAAAAGGCGGGTACCCATACTGGGATGCCCTGAGTCAAATATCAGAACCATTCCGATTCAGCCTGTAAAAAAAATTCATACTTGTTACTATTTCAGATTTACCGCAGCGGATCAGCCCGGTGTTCTTTCAAAAATTTCCGGTATCCTTGGTGATTTCGGTATAAGTATTAAAACGGTTCACCAGAAGGGAAAAAGATCCAATGGCTATGTCCCCATAGTGATGATTACCCATATGGCAAAGGAAGAGCATGCCCTGAACGCATTAAAAGGAATTGCTTCCCTTGAAACCATTATGGATGATCCCATTGTCATACGTATCGAAGAATAATGTAAATGTTTATAGTCCTTAGCACATGATTTGATACCGGTTCTTATTTTATAAGGTAAAACTCGTATCAATCCACTTGCGAATGTCTATAGTTAGTTAATTAAAATATGAGGAAACAAAAAATCATGAATATAATATGTTCTGACCTTGAAGGTGTTTTTATCCCTGAAATATGGATCAATGTTGCAGAAAAAACCGGTATTGAGGAACTTAAGCTGACAACAAGGGATATTACCGATTATAATGAATTAATGAAAAAACGGCTTTCCGTAATGGATGATAACGGGTTAAAATTACAGGATATCACAGAAGTAATTAAAACTATTGATCCCCTTGAAGGTGCATATGAAGCTCTTAACTGGATAAGAGAAAGATCACAGATTATAATTCTTTCAGATACTTTTGAAGAATTTGCAATGCCGATAATGAAAAAACTCGGTTATCCCGTTGTGTTCTGTCACAGCCTGTCCATTGATGCCGACGGCAGAATAACAGACTACCACCTAAGGCAGCAGAATCAGAAAAAACATGGAGTCAGAGCATTTCAAGCTTTAAATTACAAAGTTACGGCCTTTGGAGATTCCTACAATGATACTGCCATGCTCAAAGAGGCGGACAATGGATTTTTCTTTAATCCTCCCCGGAATGTATCAGAGGAGTTTCCTGAATTTCCTGTTGTAAAAGATTATGAAGAATTGAAAGTCATGCTGAAATCTTTCATATGACTGAAATCTTTCATATGATAAGATAAAAACAACTTGACTTCATATTAAAATCCGGTTATATACTCTTTCACTGATGCGGGGTGGAGCAGTCTGGTAGCTCGTCGGGCTCATAACCCGAAGGTCGTTGGTTCGAATCCAGCCCCCGCTACCAAAAAAATAAAGGCTTTCAGCGTTTTCGTTGAAAGCCTTTTGTGCTTCAGGTTCCACGCGGGTTCCATGCTGGCAATCAAAATACGACTTAATAGAGACTTGGTGTCACTACAAATTCAGGTGCATGGTGGAAGCTTCATACAATGGCAATAGGGCTTCAAACTTTTTTGAGATATCAATAGCTATTTCTTTTGTCTCGATATTACATATTCTTTGTCCATGTCACTATGAATATACAGCCCAACCCAATGTGCAGGATTTTATTTACTCACAAAAGGAATGATGGAGTTGAAGCTTTTATTACCTTACAGGTACAGCAGGATGAACATTTTTCTCTACATACTGTATTTATATTTACAATCGTCTCATCATAAAGTTTATAAATTTTTTTTAACATTGATTTTGGACATTGCACTGCACATATACTGCTCATCATGTTTTATGATCCGATTCTTTTTTTCTTTAATTGTTTGAGAAGCTTGCGTGCCCTTTTTATTTTTTCAGAATCAGAAAGCGTCTTAAGACTTTTCTTTAGATGGAAACGTTCATTTAAAAAATCTCTTATTTCATGATAGTAAAGCCCGAGATAATAATGGGAAAGGCCCTGTTTGTTTCTTTCAGAAGCAATTTTACCAAGATGAAAATAGCACATGGGAAAGGCAGAAGGATATTTTTTTAGCACTTTTTTAAATTTATCTTCAGCCTGGTTGAGCATCCCAAGTTTTAATTCTGCATAACCCTGATAATACAGGGCATTTGTCTCTATTGACGGAACAGATTCAAGGCCTTTAAGCGCTTGATCAGCTTTTTTGGGCATTCCCTGCATTAAATATATCCGCCCCATTGCAAGAAGTATCATGGGGTCAAAGGGCCTTTGAAAAAGACCTGTCTTGAGATGAGATATTGCCTGTTTTAATTGTAATTTTCTTGCAAGGACAAGGGCAAGACCATAATTTAAAGCAGGATCACTGTGAGCTTTCTCAAGAAGATGATTAAATTTTATTTCACTTGTATCCTTATTTCCATACATTCCCATCAATCTGTATCTTATCATGTTAAACATAACCGGATCAATGCCGTTGTACGGGTCTTTTCCCTTGTCGTGGTCTGCAAGCCAGGATTCCATGTAAATAATTCTTTCCTCTGCACCCGGATGGGTCAAAAGATATCCTGGAATTTTATCGGTGCCATACCAGTCGTTTGCCTTTATTTTTTCAAGTGAGGTTAACAGCCCCTTTGGTGAAAACCCTGCTTTCTTTACATAATAAAGCCCGAACCTGTCTGCTTCTCTTTCATGAACTCTGCTGTATGCAAGCATTGCTGTCTGTCCTGCTGCAACAGAACTCACAGAAACTGCCTGGGCAGCATTCCCTCCTCCGCCGGCAGCACCTATGATGATACCAGCCAGCATACCGGCAAAGGTGCCAATACTGACAAGCTTTGACCGGTCAATCATATCGGAAACATGTCGGCCTATTGCATGGCCTATTTCATGGCCTAAAATACCTGCGAGTTCATCGGCATTGTCAAGGGCTGTTACAAGACCTCTGTTTACAAAAATATTGGCGGCAGGTGCTGAAAATGCGTTAAACTGATCTTCGTTGACAATGTGAAATGAAAATTTAAACGGATGGGGAGGTACCTGGGCAACGATTCTTTCTCCTATTTTTGTAACAAAATCACATACAACAGGGTCTTTGATAAGTAAATCCCGTTCATTGATCATTTTCATAAATTTTACACCCAGCTTTTTTTCCTGGTTTATGGAGATTGCAAAGGCCTGGATGCCTGAAAAAAACCAGATAAAAAGCATAAACC
>WGCX01000307.1 GCA_015493575.1 Desulfobacteraceae bacterium
CTCCTTCTTGAGACCGCCCTCCAGAAGGGCCCTCAGTGAAGGAGGTATACTATTTTTACCGGGCAGCCTCAAGAAAGAGGTATTTCACGGCTGATCGGCAAAGCCTTTTAGGATCACACCAGCAGAGCTGGTGGTTTAATTGAGCTAATTAGGGAATAACCCTTATGAAATGCCATTTCAGAACGTTGCTGTAGCGATGTTATCCCTTAGAGCTCTGAGTAATGGCGGTAATATTGATAATGAATTTTGTTAAATTTTATCTGATAACATCATAAAAAGCAATTTATCAGGTACTTTTTTACTGATAATCAATTGTTATAAGTCATGAACAATCACATCAATAGGAACCATTAAGATGGGCGAATTATCAAAAAAAATTGGAGAGCACGGTGAAAGAATTGTCAGACATTTTTTGCAGGCTATTGGCTGGCAAGATTTGTCTGAAGGAGAAAGTCTGCCTTGCATGGAACCCAAAAAACATTCAAAAGGCAATGATAGTCCCCGAAGAACACATGGAATAGACTTGTATTATTCCTATAGAAGCCAACTTGAGTCTTTTACTGTTAACAACATTATTGTTTCAGTCAAATATTCTAGTAAGCCTTACCCAACCCCTGCAACAACGACATTTAAGAGCCACCTCAAAGACCTTGCCCAGACAATAGAGTGCTTTTCAAAGTCTGAGTTCAAAAACGAAGACAATAAAAATTACGAATATACAGGTGTTAAGAAATGCCATGATGTTGGCGTGTTGTTTTGGCTAACAAATAATAAGGAATCAGATCAAGATGTTGTTAGCAAGGTTAGCAACATCGTACTCGACAAGGAATTAAAATTTTCAACCATCCATATTGTTGATAACGCCAGAGCTTCTTTTATCTACAATTCCATCAATGCAATAAAACGAAAATTCACTAACCACGACATATTTTTCCATCATGCCTTTGGGGCGTCAAACTTTGCAGATCCTTCAATAAAGAAATATGGATCCATCCTGCCAGTAGAGTACCTCACATCACCAATATTACCTTTCAGGATAATAAGTAAGGAAAATCAGAATCATTTGTTTTGTATTTCTTGCCTTGAAAGTTTCAATGAGGAGTCAGCCAAGAGGCTAATAAATTTTGCAAGTGATGTTAGTCTCGATTTTTCTGGAGATTTTATAATTATATTTTCCAGATACAATGAGCTCGAAGATAAAACAGCATTTGATAGAGCTAAAAGAGTTTTAGGTGAGCGAGGTTCAACAATTAACATAGAAGCTATGTCCCTTGAAGATGATTTTAGGAGCCTGGTCAATGAGTAATAAAAAATTCATACTCCCTTACGGTGACGCACTTAAAGATTTTTTAACGCTGTCGATTTTATCCCAAGCAGATTTGAAAAATTTACTCAGGAAACGTGGTGTTTTTTTTGCGGAGGCAGACAAAATTAATACAATACCATTATGTATTAAAACAGGCATTGCACCTTCAGAGCTTGATGAGTTGAAAGAAAAGGTAAAGACAAAAGAGGATAACCCAAAACAGCAAACTCAAAGTATAGAGTGGTCAGGTGACGAGACTACTCTTTTATCTGCTATCCAAGATGATCTTGATATTCATGATATTACCAACGAGCCATTTAAAAACTATAACATTATCGGCACCCCTTCGTTTAAACCAATTGCAAATAACCCAAACAATATTGAGCTTGAGTTTACGATCGAAAGACACGATTTAACAAAAAGCTGGGACAAAAATACAACTCAGCATACAGGCAAGGTGTCATTCAAGAAGTCATCTGGCAACAAAAGTGTGAATATGAGCTTTACTCATACTTCTAAAGAGACAAAAATAGTTGCAAGCAAAATTATCAAAGCTGTCGTCAAGGGCATGAAGAGTGATGGCCTTGTACAGCCTGAAACACAAATAGTCAAAATTAGATTCAACGATTTCGATAATGCATCGAGAATTAAATTCCTGAAAAAGCTAAGCCAAAATCAGAAAAGCAATTCATTATACTTTTTAGACACAAAAGATATTGGATTCAAGCCAGATAACAGCATGCAACTTCCTGACGAAATATCATGGATGGAAGACAAAATAAACAACTTAATAATTCAGGGGCAGGATCTTCACTCAACATTTTTTGTGAAAGACCAACAGTACCACCCCTTCTTACAGGTCTACAGGCTAGATACAGATTTTTCTTTTGAGTTTGATGGAGTCGTAGGTGAATGTCGTCTCTCTCTTGAATTTTCTGGTTTTATCGTTCAAAGAAAAAACAATGCCGAGTTCCAAATTAATGTAACTAAATTAAGAATAACTGAAAATGAGTCAGGGGTATCTCATAACAAGATTAAGGAAAGACTGCTATCGAGTCTAGAAAGTGACAAATTGCTTCTACATCAAAAATACAAACTACCATAACCACTTGAAAATTAATAAAAAAGTGCGAGGAATTAAACTTATAACAAATCAATTAACCTGACCCGCAACTCGTCGGCGAATTTCCTGCATTTTCAAGCACATAGCTGTTGATAAAGTTAATCAGTAGCTGGTCGGCGGGCAGGTTATCTCAAACGTTATCAACTGAAAACAATGAAGAAAATTTATCAAGTATTTGTTAGCTCAACATATCGTGACCTGCGTGAAGAACGAACCGCCGTTATGGATATGCTATTAAAGGCAGATTGTTTGCCTGCTGGTATGGAACTTTTCCCAGCCTCAGATGACACCCAATGGAAAGTAATCAAAAGGGTAATTGATCAATCAGACTATTATGTTGTTATAATAGCGGGGAAATATGGATCTGAATATAGAGGAAAGAGTTATACTCAACGTGAATATGAATATGCAGTCAGTAAAAAGAAAAAATTAATTGCTTTATTGCATAAGGATATCGATTGCCTACCAGTGAGTAAATGCGAGAAAACTGAAAAAAAACAAAAAAAGCTTCATGAATTCAGAGAAATTGCTCAAAAACGATTATGTGATTACTGGATAACCAAAGAAGAACTGACGGCCTCTCTGCTTCATTCTATTACAAATTTAAAATCGCAATATCCACAAGATGGATGGATAAGGGCAACCAAGTACAATCTCAGCAAGTTGTCCGAAAAAAGAAATAAAAACCTCATAAAACAGAATAAAACTTTAAAAGAAAAACTTGCTAAAATTAAGCAAATTGAGGTCAGAGAAAAAAACGAACCTGTTTTAATACATGATGGTAAGATCAAGGATGTTGTTAGTAAAAGAATTGACGACATTGATGAACGAATTAATATATTATTCCCTGATAAAGTTTATTCTCCCCGCCACCCTGATAACAAACCATTTTCGTCTCAATTATTGATAAATTCTTTAAGTTCGATGGGAATGCCATTGAATGTAAGTTTAGAAGTAGTTGATAGCAGTATTCCAGAGATAATCGGTCTTAAAAGGCAAGTTTCTCAATTAGAATCATCTCATATACGAAGAGCTGTTGCCACAGCATTATATAAGCTCAATCAAGATGTATATTCTGAAGACCAAATTCAAGCATGGGGAGATAGTTATGTACGTAGATACGGTCATCCTGACACTAGAGCCTTAGTGCTAATTGATGATGAAGAATATGGAGGACATAAAATAATTCCTCTAACATATAAATTCACAAAGCAACATTTAGTTCCCGATTTAATCAAAGAGGTTCTTGGCAGTAAAGCATTTTCCCATTTCAGAAAAAGTTGTCGTAAGAAAGAAGATGCAAGGATTGCTGAAGTGATTATTAAATCTGTAAAAAGTCTTGATGTAAATAGGATTCATTACAACACATTATTATCTTTATCGAAAGATTTAGCATTGCAACCGCCTCATCCATGGTTAGTTCCTAAAGCATTTGATTTTGAATCAATTTTATATGATTACGAGAGAGCGAGCGATCATGTTTTATATGTAAAAAAATTTTTTGAGACCGATACTGCCCTAACTGGAAAATATCATTTACGTGAATGTATACACCATAGCAGCTCAGGTATATTAGCAATATATGGAGTCTATATGGGGTGTGGTTATATGGCTCCATTCTATAATTTAGTGTACCATGTAGATAAAATAACCCAAGGAAGAGCATATGATGTTTTTGAATACTCTCGGCTGAAAAACCTTCCAAATGATTTATTTTCTCAGGGGGTTGAATTTACAAAATTCCATGATGATTTACTTTTGTTTAGAGATAAAGTTGACTGGAAAGAACCAATAGCCAAGTCTAATAAACACTATTTAACTACCGAAGTATTAAAACTCTTCAAGGTATTTCATCAGTTGTTTACTTTTTACCACACTAATAAAGTACCTGTTTACAATGCAGAAATAAAAAAATTGCTAACGAATAAGGTTAGATTGTGTGAGCGAAGCGAACCACAATCTGAACCGTTTGTTGGACAAGCCCGGTGATATAATAGAAAAGAGCTTTTTTACGGCAAGGCTGCCTGATCAGGTGGAGTCAGGTGCGGTTAACCCCAATTTTCGGACCACCCCCTTAAGTGGAATCTGCACCCAAGAAATGGTATTAAAAAGGGATGCAGATGAAAAGAAAAAGAAGATCGTTTTCGGAAAAGTTTAAGGCAAAGGTTGCAATTGAAGCTATCAAGGGTATCAAGACAATATCGCAGCTTGCAACAGAATATAAAGTTCACCCAAACCAGATCTCAGCCTGGAAAAAGCAACTGTTGCTGAACGCTGAAGACCTTTTTGCTACCGGCAAAAAGCAAAAGTCCAAGACCGAGGAAGAGCTTACCGCTCCACTTTACGAGGAAATTGGACGGCTGAAGATGGACATTAAGTGGCTTGAAAAAAAGCTATGAGCCTGCCACTGTCAACCCGGAAAAGTTGGGTGGAATTGAATCCCAAATATTCCATCAGACGGCAATGTAGACTGGCAGGCGTTTCAAGGTCCGATAGATATTACCAACCTGCCATTGAAACAGAGACGAATCTCGCTTTAATGCGGTTGCTTGACGAACAATACCTGCGGCACCCCGAGTTCGGTTATCCCCGAATGACGGATTGGTTGCAGGACAAAGGCTACCCGGTCAATCATAAACGAGTGGCACGTTTGCTGCGGATTATGGGGCTACAGGCTATTACACCCGGACCTCACACGAGTAAGCCAGCACCAGAGCATAAAATCTATCCGTACCTGCTGCGTAATATGACTATTGATCAGGTAGGGCAGGTATGGAGTACGGATATTACCTACATTCCGATGCGATACGGCTTTATGTACCTGACAGCGGTAATTGATTGGCACAGTCGCTATGTTCTAGCCTGGGAGCTATCGAATACCATGGAAAGCCTTTTCTGCGTGGATGCTCTCAAGCATGCACTGACGAAAGGAACTCCCGAAATATTCAACACTGATCAGGGGGCA
>WGCX01000308.1 GCA_015493575.1 Desulfobacteraceae bacterium
CCCGGACAAATCCTGATCCCTTTGACCTTTTGAACCTTTTATCCGATCCGGCACAATTTTTTCTTGAGGAGATGGCGCAAAAATCTGCAAAGCTTACGCAGCAGTATTTTGGAAAAACGATAAGCCTTTATGCACCCATGTATATTTCGGATTACTGCTCCAATAACTGTATCTATTGCGGTTTTAACTGCAACGTAAAATCCAAAAGAACAAAACTTTCCATTGATGAGATTGAACAGGAGGCAAAGGCGATATCAGATACCGGTATAAGGCATATCCTTGTTTTAACAGGGGAAGCACCTGCAAAAACACCGATGTCCTATCTTGTTGAAGCCATCAAAGTGTTAAAAAAATATTTTTCCTCCATTGCACTTGAGATGTTTCCCATGGATGAAAAGGATTATGTTGTTTTAAGAAAAGCAGGAGCAGACAGCCTTACTGTGTACCAGGAAGTTTATGACAGAGATATTTACAGAGAAGTTCATAAGTCAGGTAAAAAAACAGATTATCTTTACAGACTTTTAACCCCGGAAAGGGGGGCAAAAGCAGGATTTCGCGCCATAAACATAGGGACATTGTTCGGGCTTGGAGAACCAAAATCAGAGGCTTTTATTGTTTGTATCCATGCAAAATATCTTGAAGAAAAATTTCCTGATGTGGAAATTTCCCTGTCTCTTCCGAGAATGACAAAAGCTGAAGGAGGTATAGAACCAAATTATATATTGGATGACAGGAAATTTGTCCAGTTCATGCTTGCATGGCGTATTTTCATGCCAAGGCTCGGGATCAATATTTCAACAAGGGAATCAGCTTCTTTCAGAGATAAAATTATTAATCTCGGGGTGACAAAATATTCAGCAGGATCTAAAACAGATGTGGGTGGGTATGCAGTAAAGCCCGAAGATGCAATGGTTCAATTTGAAATAACCGATACAAGAAATGTAGAAGAGGTCACGGACATGATCCGTAAAAGCGGATTTCAGCCGGTTTTCAAGGACTGGGAGATTTTTTGAGAAAATCTGCAGGGCTTATACGGTAAGGCTCATGCGATTTCAGAAAATCACAACTTTTGACAAAATAAAATTTTATTTTTTTAATATTGATGGTCTCGTAAAAAGTCGAAAATATTATAATAGCTATTTGTAATTTCAGTATGTTACGACTGAAAAAATGCCAGAATCTGATTTTTTACAGGTTCATCAATATTATGGACTGATAAAAAGGACGGCGTAAATTAAGGTGAAAAAAATCGGAATTGCAGGAATAGGAGGTATAGGGTCAAACGTTGCAAGGCATCTTGTCCAGGCAGGTTTAAAAGATCTGTTGATTGTTGATTTTGACCGTGTTGAGGCATCAAACCTCAACCGCCAGTTTTATCGGTTTTCCCAGATTGGAGAAAAAAAAACCGATTGTCTTGAAAAAAATCTTATTGAAATATCGCCGGGTATAAATATTGAAAAAATTGACAGAAAAATTAAACCCGGGGACTTAAAAGAAATTTTTTCATGCTGTGATATTGTTGTTGAAGGTTTTGACAATAAAATCATGAAAAAAACAATTATTGAAGAGCTTTCCGAAACATGCGCAATGCTTGTATCGGCATCTGGTATTGCAGGTTATAATATGGAATGTATAACAACAAAAAAAATGGGCAACTGCCATATTGTGGGAGATTTTGTATCAGATGAAAAGGATTTTAATCTTTTCCCACCAAAAATAGCAATGGTGGCATCTGTAATGGCTGGTATTGTTCTGAAATATTTACGCAATGTAATATAACGGCCATGAGGCCGAGCTGGACTGCGTTACTTTGCCTCAAAAAATCAGATATTTTGTCAAACATAAAAAGAGCATTTGCACTTTTTCAAAAGTTCGCTCTTTCTTATAAACTGCCATGAGGCGGATATGGATTGGCTCAGACCCGTCTCAAAGAATCAAATATTCTGACAAATATAGGGTCGAAGACGCGAAGCCAACTCTTATTTTTAAAGGAACTTAGCAGGAGTTTCATATAAAAAGAAAGATAGATCGAAAAATCAAGGAGTTACAAATGAATAAAACTTCAGGCTCAGGTATAAAGGGACTTCCCCATGGTATCTACGGCATTCTCGGGGAAAAATTTTCCCTTGGCAGGACCAATATTGAAGTTGCACAGCAGATGGTGGATGCCGGAATTGATATCCTTCAATACCGGGAAAAGCTCAAATATAAAAGCAAGGGTGAAATTTACAGGGAATGCCTTGAAATCCGCAGGATTACAAGTGATGCAAAAGTTCCTTTTATTATTAATGATCACCTTGATATTGCCCTTATGGTGGGAGCCGACGGTGTTCACCAGGGCCAGGATGATCTGCCTGTTAAAGAGGTGAAAAAAATTGCGCCAAACCTGATGATTGGTTGTTCGACCCATTCACCGGAACAGGTGGAACAGGCAGTGAAAGACGGGGCTGATTACATTGGTGCAGGCCCTGTTTTTGCAACAAAGACCAAGGAAGATGTGTGTGATGCAGTGGGTGTTAAGTACCTTGAGTATATTGTAAAAAATCATGATATTCCCTTTGTTGCCATTGGAGGCATTAAACTTGGCAATCTACGGGAAATTATGTCAGGTGGTGCAAAGACCGTCTGCCTTGTTACAGAGATCATAGGCGCAGAAAATATTGGAAAAAGAATCAGGGAAATAAAAAAAATAATGGAAGAATATATATGAAAAAACAATATACAACTCAGATGGATGCAGCAAAAAAGAATATTTTGACACCTGAGATGAAACATGTGCTTAAAAACGAATCCATTTCAAAGCAGGATCTCATGGAAAAAATGGCACAGGGCAGTATTGCAGTTCCTGCAAATAAAAATCATCTCTGCCTTAAAGCTGCGGGAGTAGGAAAAGGCCTTAAGACCAAAATAAATGTAAACCTTGGTGTATCAAAAGATGTGTGTTCATTTGATGCAGAGATGAACAAGGCGGAACTTGCCATAAAATACAGAGCAGATGCAGTGATGGATTTAAGTGTATCAGGCGACACCGAAGGCTTCAGAAAAAGACTTGTCAGGGAAGTTCCTGTGATGATCGGAACCGTACCGATTTACGATACTTTAACGCGGACTGGAAAACCCGTGGAAAAGATAAGTCTTGACGACTGGTTTAAAACCGCTGAAATTCACGCAGAAAACGGAATTGATTTTATCACCATACATGCAGGACTGACAAAAAAATGTGCCATAAGCCTTAAAACAAATAAGAGACTTTGCGGCATAGTGAGCAGAGGCGGAGCTATTCTGTTTGAATGGATGGAAAAAACAAACAAAGAGAATCCTTTTTATGAGCATTTTGACAGACTTCTTGATATATGTGAAAAACATGATGTATGTATAAGTCTTGGAGATGGTTTAAGACCCGGGGCAATTAAAGATTCAACAGATGCGCCCCAGATCGAGGAGTTGATCACCCTTGGAGAGCTGACAAAAAGGGCATGGGAGAAAAATGTGCAGGTGATGATAGAAGGCCCGGGACATGTTCCTTTGCACGAAATTGAGATGAACATGAAACTGCAGAAAAAACTCTGCCATAACGCACCTTTTTATGTTTTAGGTCCCCTTGTAAGTGACATTGCCCCGGGATATGATCATATCACATCTGCCATCGGAGGAGCACTTGCTGCAATGCACGGTGCGGATTTTCTCTGTTATGTCACACCTGCAGAACATTTAAGGCTTCCTGACAGCAATGATGTAAAAGAGGGTATAATGGCCTCAAAAATTGCCGCCCATGCAGGGGATATTGCAAAGGGAATAAAAGATGCCGATAATATAGATCATAAAATGAGCAGGGCAAGGGGAGAACTGGACTGGGAAAACCAGTTTGCCTGTGCCATTGATCCTGAAAAAGCACGCGCCTACAGAAAATCTTCTGAGCCTGCTGAGAAGTCAGTCTGTACTATGTGCGGTGATTTTTGTGCTGTAAAACGAACTCAGGATCTGTTATAACCGCCATGAGGCGGATCTGGATTCTCACAGACGGCCTCAAACTAACACTATTTTAAGGTGTCCATAATATCCATGCAAAGACAAAAGCATAAAACTGTATCTGTTATTTTTTTTGTGTTTATTTCCTGTTTTATGCTTGTTTGTTTCTTGTCGACAGGGCTGTTAAACTGCAGGGCAGGGCAGCAGCCTGCAACACCTGCTGTACCAGATGCCATGCTATACAGGAAACCTGTAACAGGAGATTTTCTTGTTAAAAAAAGTTTTTACTATATGCGTGGCACAGCATCCATATCCACCGTTGAAATGATCGTTCACAGGCCGGAGTGGGAAAGACATATGACCATAAACGCATGGACCCGGGGAGATAAAAACAGCATATTTTTTATTACGGCCCCGCCTAAGGACAACGGAAACGGAACCCTTAAAAAAGGCCGCGGCATGTGGATATTTAATCCAAAAATAAACAGGACCATAAAGCTTCCTCCCTCAATGATGTCCCAGTCCTGGATGGGATCGGATTTTTCCAATAATGATCTGTCAAAAACTGATAGTTTGTTAAAAGATTATACCCACAGAATTGTCAGAACAGAAACTGAAAATTCCCTTAAAATATATACCATTGACTCAACTCCAAAACCTGATGCTCCTGTTATATGGGGAAAGCTTCAACTTGAAATAAGGCAGGATTTTATTCTGCTGAAAGAAGTGTACTATGATGAGGACAGTAAACCGGTAAAAATTTTGACAACGGGTGATATACAGATGATGGGAAACAGGCTTTTTCCAGTAATGTGGAAAATGCAGAAAGCAGAATCAGTGGAGTCTGATGATTCTGTCAATTCAAAGGATAAATACACCCTTTTGATTTATAAAAAAATTAAATTTGTCCCTGATCTGCCGGAAAGACTTTTTACCCTGTCTAATCTTAAAAATCCAGGGAAAAGACGGTGAAAGATAAATTGCCAATAGATCTTAAAATGGCATGGCGGAATATATGGCGTAATTTCCGGCGTACCCTTATTACGATTTCTGCCATTGGTTTTGCATGTGTTCTGCTTGTCTTTATGCTTTCCTTTCAGCTTGGAGGCTATGAGACCATGATCAATTCCTCGGTTAAAATTCACAGTGGTCATCTCGAGGTACAGGCAAAAGGGTATAATGACAAACAGAACATCCGTCTGGCAATACCTGACCCTGAAATTATTGGTAAAATCTGCAGTAAATTAAAAGATATTGTTTCATTCACATTCAGGGCAAGGGCTTTTTCCATGGTATCTTCAGGAAAAAAAACATATGGAGCCATGGTTATTGGAATTGATCCTTTAAGGGAGTCGTTGGTTTCAACACTTGAAAAATCCATAAGATCGGGTTCTTATCTCAAAGAAAATGATAAAAATCAGGCCATTGTGGGAAGTTTGCTTGCAAAAAATTTAAAAATATCCATTGGTGATGACCTCACCGTTCTTGGCCAGGGAAAGGACGGTTCCATTGCAGCAGCAGTATTGCATGTTAAAGGGATTTATAATTCCGGTATGGATGAATTCGACCGATCCACCATACATATCCCCTTAAACACCTTTCAAAATATTTATTCAATGGGAAATTCTGTGCATGAAGTTGTAATGATTGCCGATTCTCTGAAACATATAAATGTAATTAAGAGAGAACTAATAAGGAATTTCAGAAATCACAATATAAAAGGGCTTGCAGTTTTAAGCTGGGATCAGCTTCTGCCTGGCCTGCGCCAGGGAATAGAAATGGATCTGATAAGCGGAATCATTTTTTATATCCTGTTGATCGTTATTGTGGCTTTCAGCATTCTTAATACATTTTTCATGGCTGTTTTTGAGAGAACAAGGGAATTCGGGGTGTTAATGGCTATTGGAACAACGCCGGGAAGGCTTGTCAGGCTTGTCTTAACAGAATCTTTTCTTATGACCGTTGTGGGAATAGGATGCGGTATGGTAATGGGAATTATAATCACCCTTTTTTTCCAGTTTCACGGAATAGACCTTGGTGGCTCTTCGGCAATGCTTCGTCATTACGGTATTTCAGGGAAGCTTTACCCGAGATTGTCTTTTATTTCGTTATTAAGCGGTCCTTGTGTTTTATTTTTTATTACACTTCTTACTTCATTTTACCCTGCAATGAAAATAAGACGTCTTACACCGGTAAAAGCAATGACATATGTATAACGGCCATGAGGCCAAAAGGAATCCAGGATTTATCATTTTTTTTAAAGGTTATTTATGCAGATACAGATTGCATGGAGGAATATATGGCGTAATCCAAGGCGTACTATGATAATGCTTACCGCCATGATCATCGGCATATGGAGCATGATATTTCTCGGTGGCATGATGCGCGGCATGATGGTTGGGATGATTAACAACGGTATTTCAACCCTTACCGGAGATATTCAAATTCATGCCAAAGGGTACAGGGATGATCCTTCAATCGAATATTTCATGCCTGACTTAAAAGGAATTGAAAAAACGATAAATAAAATTTTACCCCGGGGAAGCAGATACACATCCAGGATACGTGTAAATGCAATTGCAGCAAATGCACGCCATTCAACAGGTGTTACAATGGTTGGGATTCATCCGGTTAAAGAGCCCGGGGTATCCTTCATAGGACCCGGTGCAGTTGTACATGGCAGATATCTTGTTCCAGGTAATAATAATGGAATCCTCATCGGCAGGGCAATGGCTGAAAAATTTGGAACAAAAACAGGCCATAAAATCATACTCATGTCAGAGAATATTCAACATGACATAGCTTCAAAAGCCTTTATCATCATGGGTATATTTAAGGCTGAGATGCAGTCAACTGAAAAACATTTTGTGTTTGTAACAAGTTCTTCTGCCCGGCATATGCTTAAACTTGCAAAAGGTGCCTCAGAGATTTCAATTATTCTTCCTCACCACAAAGGAGATAAAAAAATTACATGGAATTTACGGCAGGCCATTCCTGATTCATATGAAATTCATACCTGGCAGGAGCTTCTTCCCATACTGACGTCATATTTAAAAATGTTCGATGGATTCATGTATATATGGTTCCTTGTTATATTCATTGCCATGGGGTTTGGCATTGTTAACACAACTCTCATGGCTGTTTATGAAAGAATGAAGGAATTCGGTCTTTTAAAAGCTCTTGGCATGAGACCCTGGTTGATCATAAGGTCAGTCCTATTGGAATCTTTCATGCTGCTTGTAATTGGCACGGCAATTGGTAATTGCATGGGTTTTTTAACAATCCATTTTCTTTCAATAACCGGGATAAATCTTACTTCTCTATCTGCAGGTGCTGAATTTGCAGGGCTTTCCAGGATTATTTATCCTGTTTTATATCCAAAAGATATCATCATGGCAAATGTGGTTGTTATTGGTTTAGGCCTTGTTGTAAGTTTGTATCCTGCAGTAAAGGCTGCAAGGTTTACGCCTGTTGAAGCTCTTTCCCACGAGTAAAGAGATATGGGGAAATAATTGTGAGCAGGCCAAAACAGGTCAAGATGAAGTGCTGGCCGAATATTTACAAATAAAATATACCGGAACAACATAAAAAGGATCAATACGATGCACAGAAATTGTGTGGAGTGCAGAGATATAATTAAAACTTATCACCAGGGTAAAATTTGTGTTCATGCTCTTAACGGGGTAAGCCTTTCCATTGAACAGGGTGAATTTGTGGCGCTTGCAGGGCCGTCGGGGTCCGGTAAGACATCCCTTCTCAATATTATAGGCGGATTGGACAAAGCAGATTCAGGAAGTGTAATTGTCACAGGAAAGTCCTTTGAAAATTTAAGCGATTCTAAGCTTGCAAAACTAAGACTTAACAACATAGGTTTTGTGTTTCAGTCCTATAATCTAATTCCTGTCCTTTCTGCCCTTGAAAATGTTGAATATGTGATGCTGCTCCAGGGGGTGCCTGCAGAAGAACGTTATGAACGCTCAATACAAATTTTAAACGATACAGGGCTTGAGGATAAATATAACAGCCGCCCTGCAGAATTGTCAGGGGGACAGCAGCAGCGTGTAGCCGTTGCAAGGGCAATAGTTTCCAATCCCATGCTTGTTCTCGCCGACGAACCAACGGCAAATCTTGATTCTGAAACCGGTATGGGACTGCTTGAAATAATGAAAAAAATGAACAGGTTGAAGAAAGTTACTTTTCTTTTTTCCACCCATGATAATATGGTGATGGATTTTGCCGACCGTCTTGTTCTTATGAAAGACGGAGAGATAGTGGGTGATAAGAATAAAGTTTGAACTGCAGGGCTAAGGATCGAAAATTTTACATTTTAAAAAATCTTTACAGGAGTTTCTTCATAAGAAAGAGCTCATTTCTGACAGAGCAACAAATACTCTTTTTAGATTCGTTGAGAGGCGCTGTAACGCAGTTCAGATCGGCCTCATGGCCGTTATAAAAACTGCTGTCTTTTATCTCATTGCTTTTTTTATATTGCAGTTAATTTTTTTAAATATTTTTCATAACCTTTCATGGGCAGCATCTGACAACACCTGTAATCTGTTTAAGACAATTGAAACAAACTGGGGTGGTCAGATCAGACTGCAGGGATCAGTTTCATGGCAGGACAAAAATTCCATTTATACGTCTGTGGATAAAAAAAATCCCAGCTGTGATGCTGATATTGATTTCCGCCTTAAAAACACAACTTATTTTACCGATCACATTTATTCAACCATACATTATGAAAATGTGATGAAAGGCGGAGACATGCAGAGAAAACTGCATAAATTAAAACGCATCCATGCGGATTCATCCTCAGGAACAGAGCCTTTTACTTTTTTTTCCCTCGGTGATAACACCATTAATGATGACAAACGTTTTTTTAATCTGACAAAAATCATAAAAAAGGCACGAAACCATACTATTTATCACCGTCTTGACCGGTTTTCCATTACTTTTAACCCCCGCTGGGGAACGGTCCGCATTGGAAGACAGGCTGTAACCTGGGGAAACGGTCTGATTTTCAATCCCATGGACCTGTTCAATCCCTTTGCCCCGACAGATATTATTCGGGATTATAAAATTGGCGATGACATGATTTATACCGATATACCCCTGAAAAATACCGGAAATTTACAATTCCTTTATGTGCCCGGCCGGAATGATTCAAACGGGCATATAACATACTCAAGTTCGTCAACAGCAGGAAAATTTCATATATCGTCTGGAACCACTGAATTTGATATCATGGCAGCCCATCATTTTGATGACTTTATTACAGGAGTTGGCAGTACCGGATATTTCATGGATGCTGCATGGCGCGTAAATGCAACCGTAACTTTTACAGACAGGGAAACTGATTTTATATCCATTGTGGCAAACATGGATTATTCATGGGTGTGGTTGAATAAAAACATTTATGGTTTTATGGAGTTTTATTTTAATGGTGCAGGTAAAAACGACATTTCTGAGGCTATGTCTGACCCTTTGTTAGTTCAACGTCTGATGCGTGGTGATATTTTTTTCCCCGGCCGCATGTATTTTGCATCAGGTGCACAGATTGAAATAAATCCCCTTGTTAATTTTTATTTTACCATGATCAACAATATTTATGATTATTCAAGCATTTTCCAGCCGAGAATTTTATGGGATATGACAGAGAACCTGCAGTTCACCCTTGGGGGTAATTTTTATTGTGGAGGAAAGGAAACTGAATTCGGCGGTTTTACAATACAAAATACAGATTATATGTACAGCCCTTTAAATAGTATTTATGTATGGTGGACCTGTTTTTTCTGACATGATTTTTTTTATATGAAACTCGCTTCGATCCGGCCGCCGGGAACAGGTATTACCCTTCACTCATTCTCGCAAATCATCCATGATTTGCTCCGAGGGAAATGGCAGTTCCTGTCACGTCCTGTGACCCACTGC
>WGCX01000309.1 GCA_015493575.1 Desulfobacteraceae bacterium
CAGAGAACAACGATAGAATATTACCGGGGATTAAAAAAATAATAAGTGATGAAGAATTGACGATAAAATTCTCAGCGTTGTTCAGCTTAACAGAAGCAAAATAAATGCCAACGGTCATTTGCGGTCATAGAAAAGAACATATCTTTAGAAGATAAAAAATGCAAGGAAAAGAAGGTGCCCCTTCACTTACAAACGAATCCCCCCAGTTGACATCATGATGATGAATTTGTGTTCATATACGATTCTTTTTTTTGAATTATCCTGGCATTGTGTCAGGGTATATTTTTTTATTGGAAATAGAACGTAATATGTTCCGTTTATTTTATTTTTTATTGCAGCATTCATGTTTCTTTAATCTTATATGGGTATAATGCATGTGTAATTTGAAAACAGGACTACAAATATCATGTTAAACGCTCAATATTCTGTCACATTTTAAATCATAAAAGGAGATACAACAAATGAAACATTCAGGTGTTATTACATTTTCTATTGTGGCGGCTGTTATTTTTTTCACTGGAATGGCCATTGCCCATCAGGCAGGCCAGACCGGCAGTATTCATATTAATAATGAAACAGGGCTGACGCAGATGGCAAAAATATCAATGAATTCAGCCATTGATGCTGCTTTGAAACAGGTTCCGGGCAAGGTGGTTAAGGTGGAGCTGGAAAATGAGGATGGTTTTCTTGTCTATGGAGTAAAAATTGTAAAGTTAGACAGGCAGACTGAGGAGGTCAAAGTTGATGCCGGTGATGGCAGGATTCTAAGGATCAACGGAGAAGAACAAAACGGAGAAGAGTTGAACAGTGAAGATAAAAACAGTGAAGATAACGATAATAACAGCCATGAGAAAGAAGAATAGGATTATTACAGGCCGGTGATCAGTATATGTCACCATACTGGACAGGAAAAATTATAGATGGAAGGAAACAAATGAGGGAAATGTTATGACACAAAAACTTATGAACAGAGTGGCGGGTTTAACTGTCTTTTTCTGGATCATAAAGATTTTATCCACCACAGTAGGGGAAACAGCGGCAGATTTCATCAATGGAGATTTAGGAATAGGGTTGTTCAATACAACGATTTTGATGGGTATAATAACCATTGGCTCTGTAATCTGGCAATTTAAAATGAAAAAATATTTTGCGCCTGCTTACTGGTTTCTCGTTGTGATGATGAGTATAGAAGGCACATTAATTACCGATTTACTGGTGGATCAATTCGGAGTGAGCTTAATTACACTTGATATTATTTTTACAATTATGATGCTGGGCGTTTTTTATATCTGGTATAAAAAAGAGGGCACACTTTCAATTCACTCGATTAATGTCACAAAAAGAGAGATCTTTTACTGGAGTATCGTTTTAATAACATTTGCATTGGGAACAGGCCTTGGGGACAGTGTCTCCGAATATTTAAATGTCGGGTATCTTAATTCGTTAATTATATTCACATCTGTATTTCTTCTGGCCGGCTGTTTTTATTATGCAAAAATTATCGATGGAGTTACAGCATTCTGGATTGCATTTATTGTAACAAGACCCATTGGGGCATCTCTCGGCGATCTGATGATTCAAATGCCGAAAGATGGCGGTATGGGGATAGGCGTTGCTCATATAAATATTGTATTTTTTACAATAATTTCAGGACTTGTTGCATACTTAACAGCAACCGGACTGGATATTGAAACAATAGAGATAAAGAATAATCTATAATAATTTATGCTTAATAAACAATTTTTCTCATGAGAATAACCGTTGATTCATTACTATGGGCAGTAGATGGAAGTATATAGTACCATACTGAATTCTTTGAAATAAAATCGGATTCCATGAAATTACCGAAAAAGTTATTGTTTGGGAGATAAAAATATCATGAAATTAAAAAATATATATATCATAATTATTGCAGTGTCTCTTCTCTTGGCGTTTGGCGGTTTTTCTGCTGTAAAATATGCTCTTGCTGGTGATACCACGGTATATCCTCAGTCCTTGCAGAAAAAAAGTGGATTTACAGAACAGCCTGTGGCGCCGGAAAAAAATCCACCCGGCGATATTCCTGATAGCCAGGTTTTTATTCGGTATGCTTCCCAGCAGGGCGGGTATGAACTTGATGTTCCCGAAGGCTGGGCAAGGAGGACAAAAGGTGAAAATGTCATTTTTACATCCAAACTTGACGGACTTTCTGTAAAAGTTGTGGATACCGGGAAAATACCCGATGTTAAAAGTGTTGGCAAAGATCAGGCAGAGCAGTTAAAAAAGACCGGAAGAGCTGTAATAATCAGGAAAATTAAGAGCGTAAAGCTTAAAGGCGGAAAAGCAGTCTGTATTGTGTATGAATCAAACTCCGAACCTAATTCTGTTACCGGTAAACAGGTGCGCCTTGAAAACGAAACTTATTTTTACTGCAGAAACAAAAGGCTGGCAGAGCTCAGACTGTGGGCGCCCCTTGGTGCGGATAATGTGGATCAGTGGGTCAGGATATCAAACAATTTCAGATGGAGGTAATGCAATGCTTCTTGAGGCCTTTGACCTTTACCGGTTTTACCATGCAGGAGAAGAGGAAACACTGGCGCTTAAAGGGGTCAGCCTCCACATTAAAGCCGGCGAAATAGTTGCAGTACAGGGGCCTTCGGGCAGTGGAAAATCCACTCTTTTGTCCTGCCTTTCAGGGCTTGATGATCCTGATGGAGGATATGTGACAATTTCAGGGGAACGAATGACACGAAAATCAGAGACAGAGCGTGGAAAAATACGCGCACGCAGTATCGGTATAATGCTTCAGTCAAAAAATCTGTTTGATCACCTGTCCATTGAGGATAATATCCGGCTTCAGATGCACCTTGCCGACAAAATTGATGAAAAATATTTAAACGAACTTGTCGATTTTGTCGGTTTGAATCATCGGCGCTACGCACGTCCCGTGCATATTTCAGGCGGGGAAGCAGCACGCGCAGGGCTTGCCGTTGCAATGGCCGCAAGGCCTGAAATACTTCTTGCCGATGAACCCACAGGAGAAGTTGACGCAGAAAACGAAAAAAAGATACTGCATCTTATGGATGCTTTTCGGGAAAAAGGCAGCGCCGTTGTCGTTGTTACCCACAGCAATGCAGTCGCAGAATATGCAGACCGGATTATCGTTTTATCCGACGGGAGAATTAAGGAAAAATGAAGAAAAAATTTGTCCACATGGCCAATGTTGGCCGCACATATATGCAGCATGGGAAAATCCCTGTAAAAGCGCTTGCATCGGTTACATGCTCCATTTTCCCAAAAGACCGTATTGCCATCACGGGGCCTTCGGGCAGCGGGAAATCAACCCTGCTGCATCTTATGGCAGGGCTTGACAGCCCCACATCCGGTATGATTTCATGGCCGGCATTGGGCTCCATTAAAGATCTGCGCCCGGAAAAAATCAGTATTATCTTTCAGAGCAACAGCCTTATTGCATCCCTTAATGTGGTGGAAAATGTGGAAATGCCGCTTCTGCTCCAGGGAATAAAGCCATCAAAGGCCCGGGCTACCGCCCTTGAAGCTATCGAAAAAATTTCACTGGGATCAATAGCCTTTAAATTACCGGAAGAGTTGTCAGGGGGGCAGGCACAGCGGGTTGCCGTGGCAAGGACTTTTGCATCCGATCCAAAGCTGATCATAGCGGACGAACCAACAGGCCAGCTTGATCACCCCACGGCAAAACAGATGTTTGATGTGTTTCTTGCTTCCATTGAAAATTCTGATGCAGCGCTTGTCGTTGCAACACATGATCCTGCAGTTGCAAACCGCATGGATAAAATATGGCAGATACAATACGGCAGAGTAGAGGTGACAGATGACTTCTCCAATTAACCGCCATGATACGGATATGATTTTACACCAGCCGCATCGCAGAAAAAATATGGCAAAAGGCGGACAAGCCGGTAAAGGCGGCAAAATCACTCTTTTTTTTCTTATAAAATGGCTTAAAGGAATAATAATATGCAGATTCCAGCGTCTTGCAGGAACGATGATCGGCGTGGGCTTAACTATCACCCTGCTTGCATGTCTTGGAATTTTCATCGTGTCCGCGTCTGTTTCCATGACAAAACGCGCTATTTCAATGATTCCGGTGGACTGGCAGATATTGCTTTCCAATATTTCTTCCAATGCCGATGCAGAAAAAGTCAGGCTTGCCATAAAAAAGACAACATCATGTACTGCGCTGGAAAAGGTTGGTTACGCAGATGTGTCAGGTTTGACAGCAAGTACGGGAGACACAGTACAGACTACGGGGCCGGGTAAAATTCTTGGAATCTGCCCCACAGCCCCGATGCAGCTTTTATTGCAGTCAACCGTATGGCAAATAATTTTGAAGCTCGAATTTCAGGCACAGCTCTGGTTGGCAATAACCTTGCAGCCCGCCTTGCAGGTGTACGTTCAGATGCACTCTACGCCCGGATACTTTTTCTTTTTCTCGGGCTTCCCGGAGTTATTCTTGCTGTTTTCCTCACCCTGTCCATTGCGGCATCCGGGCAAGACCGACTTTTAAATGAACAGGCCTTACTGCGGGTAAGAGGTGCATCTGTTTCACAGATTTTGAAATTTGAGGCCATGGAAGCTGTTATTGCAGGGGCTGGCGGCGTACTCCTTGGTATCGCCATGACCCTTGCGGTAGCAGCCGTATCATCCACGCTTGTTGCTGTTGCCGGGATAAAAATCATATCCCGCAGTCCCATTGCGGAAGAACTTAAAAACCTGTAAAATTTTAAAGAGTAGCTGTATAAGCTTTTATCTGTTCCATATTTTTAAAATTTATTTTTCAAGGAGTAAAAACCA